>LBVV01000001.1 GCA_000993275.1 candidate division CPR2 bacterium GW2011_GWC2_39_10
CCTAGATGCGGGATCCATTCTTCCTGGATTCCAGATCAAGTCTGGAATGACACTGTAGTTACATAGAAATTTTACATAAAAATAGGGGTCTAGTGAGTATATACACAATGATCTCCATTTAAAAATCAGTGGAACGGTTGTAAGAAAGTAAAAGCCTACCTCAAATTTGGTAGGCTTTGGTTTTAGTTCTCAAAGGCTTTTTGAAACATATCCGTCATTTTTGAAAAAAAGTTCATTGTTTGTTTCGGTATTTTTTCAGTTTTTTCGGTGGTTTTTGTAACAAAATTAAAAATGTCGAAAATCGGTTTATATTGACTGGGCGTTAATCCAATTTCTTCTAGTCCGGTTCCCTTATGGGAATTTATATATCCCAACGAAGGATCTTCGTCAACAGACGCATCCGAAGGATCATAATACTTCTTTTCTATATCATCAATGGAGCTAGGCCAATAATCCGGGGCAAGCTTTACTTTTCTAATCTCAAAATGTAAATGTGGCGCAAAACGGTTATTGGCTCCCCGACCTATGGTGCCAATTTGCGTTTTTTTATAAATCTCTTGATCTTTTTTTACAGTAATTGTGTTTAGGTGCGCATACATCGACCAGCACATGCTGCCATCCAAATTCGTATGTTCCATCTGAACAATTTTACCCCAAACCGAATACCAACCGGCATCAATGACCTTGCCCGACGCAACAGCATAAACAGGATCATTAAAATCATCGCCCGGACTTCGGTTCCAGTCCTCGCCCGGATGTCCGGGCCAAACACCGCCATAGTTTAGATATTCCTTACTTAATCTGTCGCCGGCATTAATAACGTAAACCGTTGCTCCTGCCGGTTGTCCGCTATGCCCTAGCGGATAAACATACCCATCGGCATACAGTACTGCCCAAGCATTTTCCAAAGAACTTCCCGAAAAAATCACAATCAAAACAAGCAAAACCAAAATGTAACGACTTTTCACTCAAAACCACCCCCTGTATAATTTGTTTAATCGGCAATCCTTTATATGGTTTACTAGTTCAAGACAAATTACGATCGGCTTGAATAATCTAATTGTTCTTTTTTGTAAATTTTAAGAAACTGTCCGTCACCCTCTAAAATTAATGTTATCAAAAAAACGCTATTTTAAGCAATAATTTTTTGAAAGAAAGCTCTTTTTTTATTGATTTTGGTCTTGGCTGGTTTGTTGGTTGTTAACTTTGTCTTTTAAATCGTTTGCCTTGTTAATTGCGTCCTGTCCTGCATTTATAGTTTTATCCATCTGATCAATCTCTTTTTCTGCAATTGAGCCTCGTAAGAATACATAAGCGACAACTAAAAGACCCAACACAACAACGACAACAATTATTCCAACCAAACCTTTTTGGTTATTTTTATTCATAGATCAATTATAGCAGACGCACAGGAATCAGGAATCAGGAATCAGGAATCAGGAATCAGGAATCAGGAATCAGGAATCAGGAATCAGGAATCAGGAATCAGTTAATTATGATTTGAGAAATATATTTGTTAAATTTCACTAAACAAAAATAGCCAGGAGCCATAAGCTAAAGACTATTTGTAAAAATCCTTGATTTTTCTTTGGCTTGCCATTTGAAGCCTAATCGTAACATTGCTTATAAAACAAACTGCTATTCGACACTAAAACTTTGGAAGGACAATTTTCGCCTCACGGCGTAAAATGGTAGCCGCGATGAGCCACTATTTGAACCAGAAAGAGCAGTTAGAAGGATTGATGGAGTACTTTTTGAAGCTTTAACGCATCAAAAAAGGGCCCCAAGGCCCTTTTTTAACTATTAAACTTAAAAGTATTTAATATCTGATCTCCAACAGCATCACTCGCATTAATATAAAGGATTCCTAAAAGATAATTTTTGCCGCCATGAGAAATTAAATAATGCGTCTGCGCAGGACTTTGTATAGAGGCGCCTCTATTGGCTTTTTTGGCGCTAAATCCAGCTATAGTCGTATTTGTTATGTCCGTACCATATCCAACAGATGCAAAAGTGCTAGCATCACCATAGAATTGTGCAATATCTACCCAATAATCACCGTCTGCTCCCGTGTTACTGGTTCTTCTTAGAATAACGCTTTCCGTATTGATGCCTTTATTTGCCTCTTCAGCTGACCAACTGCTAGGATACTTGATTGAATATCCTCCTAAAATTGTTCCCGAGTAAGTCTTCCAATTTGCAGTTATATCGGTTGTAGTTGTTGGTGTAGTCGTAGGAATTGTCGTTGTAGTCGGTGTTGGGGTCGTTGTAGCTTTCTTTCTTAAAGTATCAACCTGATTCTGAAGACTTGTGATTTTACTATCACTGTTCTTTACCTTCTGATCCATGACGTACCAAGTGCCACCTACACCAAAACCGACAACTAAAATAATTAAGATAATCCAAATCCAAACGGGTGTCCCATTTTTAATGCTGTTTTGCTCTTCCATGAAGCTCCTAAATTTAATATTACATTCGTAGTATAGCAATTTAAGCAATCCCTTAACAAGAGGAAAAACGAGCTCAAAGTTCAAATCCTCTCCCTGGTTTTCATTTTTGGGTATCAAAAAATGCCTTTGGTAAGGCATTTTCCAAATTTTTCCATATGGTAGCGGGGGCAGGACTCGAACCTGCGACCTTCGGGTTATGAGCCCGACGAGCTGCCACTGCTCCACCCCGCGTCAAATTATTATTTAACAGATTCCTGCCTTCGCTCCTCGAGTCTGGTTCCACTGAGGTCATCACTCCAAGTAAGCAACCTCGCCATTCGGTCTTTAAGCTCATGGTCGAAAGAGAGTCGATGACAGGAATTACATGTATACAAGATTAAATTGTACACCTTTTTTAATTTCTTTCAAGTCTATTTGTTAGAAACAGCCACCATTTTTCCGAATTCGATTTCTCCTTTGTTTCTACCCCGGCAACTTCTGCCGGCCTATTGTCCGGGGTAATAACAATTACGGTTTCCCCTGGCTTTTGCTTATTTAGTTTTTCTCTGGCAACTTTTTCTTTATACTCTTCAGTCTTAAAATATTCTATATCAATTTTTAGCTTTTGATTTTTTTTGTCCATTGCTTCAACTTGTTTTTCTAAAGCCGCTAAATCTCTATCAAATTTATAATTCGTATACATCTTTTGTCCGACCAAAAAAGCCTCGTAAAACATAATTAGTATGGCGGCAACAAGCCATAGTGGCATTTTTTTTCTCAAATTAACACTATTTGACATAAATTTATTATAGCAGATATTAGCAATCCTTTACTTTTTTATTTTTTTTTGTATATTATTGATACCGAACATTCACAATTGAGGGGGGAGCTTTTTGGAAAAACGGTATTTTTGCGAGAAATGCAACGAGGAGACATTTGTAAAACCCAAAAAAAACAACAAGCGCAAAACCAAACACCATTTAGCTTTTCGACAAAATATTTTAAAGAAAAAAATCAAACCCAATCTTCAGAATGTCGATAAAAAATATTTAGACATTCTAACTCCGGTTAATTTTCTTATGTGCGAAGATTGCCATTTTGCATTTCATAGACAGCACAAAGCATTAAAATGCGATGAGGAACTCGTCCTAAATGGAAACAACCCTTGCAATAACTGTGAAGACGCGCTTTTTTGTTTTCATAATTACGTAAAAAGAGCCGTAAAAAGAGAAATTGAAACCGGAAAAATTACGGAATTCGTTGAGGATGAAAATGGCAAAACCAGACTACCAAAAGAAAAGGAATTATTTGAAACTTATGTTTATCTAATTCAGGAAGTTTGCGCCGAAATATACCTTGAATTTAAATTAAAAGGCATTCATAAAAAGAAATTTCACGACGCGGAAATACGTAATTTACTTGAAGGTTTACTTAAAACAAGAAAGGCTTTGGTCAAAAATAATGCCCAGCAAGGCAATTAGATCAGAATCATCTAATTGCCTTTTTTTATACTACTTATAAGCCGGACTGACTATCTTCTAGAGGTTATATGAATAAACTGGTATCGGCGTTTTCGGCTTCGCCAAGGAAAGTGGCAACTCCGCCCAACTTAACGCCCTCAATAAGTTCTTCCGCCTTAATACCCATAATATCCATGGATGTGGTGCAAGCAATTAGTTCTACGCCGGCAGATCTGGCCTGGAAAATTAGTTCCTCCAATGTACTGATATGTTTCTTTTTCATTATCATTCGAATAAAACCGGTCCCTGCACCAAACATATTATACTGAGATAATTTTAGTTTTCGGCTGCCCCTAGGCATCATGAAAGCAAAGGCTTTGGAAATTAAATCTTTTTTAACATGAACCGGCCCATCTTTTCTTAGAACGTTTAGACCCCAGAAAGTGAAAAACATAGTCATTTTTCGACCCATGGCAGCGGCGCCGTTGGCAATAATAAAGGCTGCAATAATTTTATCTATGTCATCGGAAAATACCACGATGGTTTTTCCATGAGGACATTCTTTATCAATAGTCCTGGTATGATCATCTTTTCCTTTTCTAATTTTGGCAACAACTACTCCGTCTTTATTATCGACAGACAGCAATTCATTCCCGGTTCGATCACACCAAACACGAATATCGCTGGCAAAACTCTGATCGGTTGCCTTAACATCCATCACCTGACCCTCTTTTAGTTTGGTTATTCGGGTATAAACCTCTTTTATCGGTCCCGGACACATTAAACCGCAGGCATCAATTTTAACCGTTACTTTTTCCATATTGGGCTCGCTTTCGTTATTTTCCAAAGTGGATCCTGCATTCGTGTTGATATTTTCACTTTTTTCTGCAAACGAACCCAATCCCGTTAAATATTCGTAGCTTTTATAACCGCCCTCCAAATTGTAACAATCATAACTATTTTGCGATAAAATCCGGCAAGCGGTATAAGATCTTAGGCCGGTAGCGCAGTAAGCGTAAACCTTTTTCTTTTTGGGCAGCTTGTCCAAACTATTTCTTAAATCATCGACCGGCATATTTACGGCATTATCAATTGAACCCAACTTAAACTCTTCTTTTGTACGGACGTCGAGAAGAATTGAATTTGTATAGTCGATTTTTGATAAGTCATCAAAGCTAAAATTTTTTACCAGTTTGTTTTTTACGTTTAGCGCCATATAAGCCACCAAATTAACCGGATCTTTGGCGGAAGAATAAGGAGGGGAGTAACAAAAATCAGTTTTAGAAAGACCCGAAAGATTCATTCCGGATCTTATGGCGACTCCCTCGTAACCGACACCCTGACCCCCCAATATTTCACCGGACGAGGAAAATATTAGCTTTAAGGTTAAAGGCATGGCGCCAGGATAGTAGCCGGCATGGGAAGAACCATGCAAAATTACTGACTTGAAATTTTTTTTTAACATTTTTAAATTTACTTCTGTTAGTCCGGTTGAGGCAACTGTTAAATCAAAAACCTTTAGCACGCCGGACCCTTGGCCGCCTTCATACCTTTCCCTTAAACCGCAAATATTGCCGGCCGCAATCCGACCCTGTTTATTTGCCGGGCCGGCCAAAGGAAGAACAATTGAATTCCCGCCTACAAAATGTTTAAATTCTATGGCATCGCCAATGGCATAAATATCGGGTTTGGAGGTCTGAAGAAAACTGTTCACCAGAATACCTCCTTTATTACCAATTTTTATACCCGCTTTTTTGGCCAAGAGAACTTCCGGCACCACCCCAATTCCTAAAATTATTAGGTCTGCCTCAATCTGTCTCCCGTCGGAAGTTAAAATGATTGACTCATTTTTTTGATGCTCGATAGCTGTAATTTGGGTTTCTAAAGATAAATTAACCCCTTTTTGCCTAAGTTCGTCATGAACAATTGCCGCCATATCTTTATCCAAAAACGATAGGATATGGCTAGAAAGTTCGATAATTGTGACATCCGTACCCTCTTTTTTTAAATTTTCGGCCATTT
The DNA here is from genome assembly GCA_000993275.1 of candidate division CPR2 bacterium GW2011_GWC2_39_10. Lineage (GTDB taxonomy): Bacteria > Patescibacteriota > CPR2 > CPR2 > CPR2 > GWC2-39-10. Next base: position 5,912 of record LBVV01000001.1, read on the forward strand.
CCACGCCTATTGCGCCACCACCAACGATAACTATTTTTTTGGGGTCTTTGCTATCAATAAATTTTTTAACCGCATCCATATCTGCTAAATTCCTGAGGGCTAACACCCTAAAATGCTCTATGCCCGGTATTCTTGGGCGAAAAGGCTTGGCTCCGGGAGAAAGGATAAGACTATCATATTTTTCTTTATATTTTTTTCCAGTTCGTGTATCGACTACAATAACCTGTTTTGTTTTCGGATAAATATCAATGACTTCGTTTTCGGTTCTAACGTCAATGTTGTATCGCTTTTTAAAAAGTTGAGGCGTGGCAACTAAAAGACGGCCTCTATCCTCAATTTTACCTCCGATATAATAAGGCATGCCGCAATTGGCATAAGAAATATTCTTGCCTTTTTCAAAAACAATAATTTCCGCCTTTTCATTCAAGCGCCGTAGTCTAGCCGCCGCCGTTGCTCCGCCGGCCACCCCGCCCACAATGATAATTTTTAATTTCTTTTGTGCCATCATATTCCAATAATTATTACTAAGCAATTTTTAATCTTTTAAAACACATAACTCTTTCCGGCAATATTTTTTACCCGTTCTCTTATGAAGCCTTTCTTTCTTATATCCATATTCCGAACCAAATACAAATAGGTTGAGGCGGAAAATGCTTGCGATCCGCAGCCCCAACTATCCAAACTTTTAGCCGAACTAATTTCGCCTGCATGGCCGATTAAGTTGTGATAAAGAATTTCTTCGGTAGATGCCTCGAGGATTTTGCCAATAAAGCGGCCGTATTTTCGATGACTTACATTCCACAAAACCAAGGCGGCAATATTATTGACCATAAACCAGCTATCGCCGTTATGATAGCTTTGGTTCGATTCACCGGAGGAGATGTCCTTGTAAAATGGGCTTCCTTTTTCTACCGAAGCAAGACCTCCCCACGAAAGCCATAATTTGGGCAGAACTTTGTCAAAACATTTTTCCCATTCTTTATTGGTTAGAATTTCCGGTGCAAAAAAGGCAGCCAAAAATATATTAGGCCTTGCCGTATCATCGGAAAGAATATCTGTAATGCCAACCTTTTCATTTAGGAAGTAAAGGCGGATATTCTTTAAAAGCTGGCTTCTTTTTTTATCATACTTGACGTCGCCGGTTAAAAAGTAAGCAAGCTCTAATATTTTGGAATAAAGGGTCTGTATTTCGATCGGATAACCCTCCCTGCCTATTGTGTCCATCCAAGACTCGTTATAACCGGAATAGATAAACCCTAAACTGTTTTCCTGCTTTTCCAATTCTTCCAAAGCTTTTAATATCTTACCGGCCAAGTGAATTTTATCGTCTAAGGATAGTTTGAATTCGGCGTGAAGAATTGCCCAGCAAAGGGTGCCCAGGGCATCGGAAGAACAATGCGCAGAACCGATTATAACAGGAATTTTACCGCCCGGCCAATCGGCCCTTAAGTAGCGTTTTAGGATTTTTTTGGCTTTTGCTTCTTCTAAAGCCGGCAGCGATAAGAGTTCATCTCGGCTCCACGGATTAACAAACCAGGGGAAGCCGGCCATTAGACCATCCGGACGCAGTAAGTCTTCCAAATTTCTACGGGCGCAATATCTCGCGGTCTCCAAGGCAGACTTATCTGTCAACTTGGTTTGTCTCTTGTTTTCCTTGTCCTTTTTTACAAAGCCGATTTTAGAAACCGTTAGAAATTCATTAGCCTTATTTATGGCTTCGCTTTCTGTTAAAGCTGCCGAAATAATCACTTTTTCGGTTTCCGCTTCGCCTAGTAAAAATTCATACAAACTATAGGGCGCGGAATTTCTTTGAGCATCTCTGGCATAAACTTTTTTTGACCATTCTTTTAGAAGTTTCAAATTGCCGGCAATAATTGCCACAAAAATAGGCTCGGCAGTATTATCGGTATATTTAACAAGCGTCATTCCCTCTTTTTCGGTTATTTCGAAGTTGCGCCCGAAATCCGGTGAATCAAATATGCCTCTTGTGTCTAAAAATAATTTGATCTTTTGCTTTTCGGTGGCCTCCCAAATTACTACCGACGATTCCTTATCAAGTGAAAAACTTTCCGAGAAATTATGGTATTTTCTGCCCACCGTCGAAAACAAATGATTGACGGACATTTCCAAGGGCTTTAAATTGCCGCTAATTTCTATGCCGGCCAGGATCTTAATATAACCCTTCGCCGTCCGCATAAAAAAGCCTTCGTACCTGCTGGATGTTTCCGGGTAAAAAGATATAAAATCTTTCTTATTATTTACCATCAAAAATGCCTGACTAGCGTTAACCATTTTTGACACGGGCTGTTTAGTATAATGATGCGTTATTTTCATGCTTCACCTCTATATATTTTAGCTGATTGCTCGGGTGTATTGGTAACAAAGTAGTATCCTTCCCTTATTTTTAGGTTGCCGTAGTAACGTTCGTTGTAATAAGGAAAGATCTCGATATGAAAATGGAAATTTTCGCCTTCGGGGCCGATGTTAAAAATTACACTATAATCATCACAAATCCGATTAACTGCCTCTAATGAGCCTTTAAAGATTTCCGCCAAAGCCAGCATGTCTCTATCACTTAAATCGTTTAGATTTCTAAGATGCTTTTTGGGGGCAATCCAGAGTTCATGAGTTTGCTCTGGAGCCCAAGGGCAAAAAGCCAAAAACGAATTATTTTCCAATACTTTTCTGGGAGAATTCTCTTCTTGGCTGACAATATGACAATAAACACAACTGCCATGGGAACTTTGGTGAATTTTTTCCTTTATTTTAGGTGGGGTTTTTGCAAAAGCAACTAGCTGGAAATGAGAGTGGCGGTCTGTAGCACCGGACCAAAAACCGCAATTTTGAAAAACGCTTACATATTCGACTTTATCTTTTCCCCGAACCTCTTTAACCCTTTCTTTTATAACGCCCAGCAAAATCTTTAACTCGCCAATTTCTAACTGATGGGTGCGCTGAAAATGATTTGGCGTATCAACAATAATTTCTTCGTAACTTTCGGTTTTTTCGTGCTTCCATGGACTTTTCGGTTCCTCTTTTACCTCCGCCGTTAAGGGATTTGGATTTGGAAATACTCTAACTTGCCAATGAGAGCCTTTTGTAATTCGGGTGATTTCGACCGGATTTAATTTTTCGCTTCCAAGGCAAAAAGGACAAGATTCGTAGTCGCCGCTTTGAGATGAAAGAACTTCTTCCAGCTTTTGTTTGTCTTTTTTGGTGACAAACGTGTAATAATCTCTAAAGTAATCTTTTCTCATGCTTTCACCTTAATTTTCGTATTCTTAATTGCTAATTCATGAGCATCAAAATAATTACGAACCAAAACCTTCCAATCAAAATTTCGCGCCAATTGATTTGAATGAATCCTGGAAATCATACGCTCATCCTTATTAAAATTGGAATATTTGTACATGATGCCGGACAAATCTTTGGCCTCTTTTGAGTAGTTAAATTTAGTCCTGGGCAAAACATAAATTCCCGGAAATTTTTTCCGGCTGCCAAGCTTGTCCACCGCCAAACCAAAACCCGAAAGGTCGGTAGTTACGTTGGCAACAGACATAGCACCCGCTTCAAGCGGCGTATACCCCCAGGGCTCGTAGGCAGAAGGGAAAACGCCTAAATGACAGCCCGCCATAAAGTCGTAAATATTAATATTTAAAAGTCCATCCGTGCCGTCTAAGTACACCGGCAACAAAACTACCTTCACCCTATCTTCCGGTAAATTAAGAAGTTTTTGATCGGCAAATTTACTGAGGATTTGGTCGTTTTCAAATTGCAGATTATGACTGCAAACCGGCGGATTGCCCCGTCTTTTAAAGGCTTTTAGTTTATAATTTGTCTTTTCCCTAAGGTCTTTTTTAAAAATCGATTGACCGGAAATTTCGAACTCTCCGGCCGCCGCCCGAAGCAATCTGCCGTACACATCTGGCATCTCTGAGTCTAAAAGCTGCTTTATATTTGCATAAATTCCTTTTGACTGAACAAGGTCTGGCTTAATGCCTTTAGTTCCGCCGGGAACTGCGAAAAAAGCAACAATCGTTTTGTCATGATTTTCGCTTTTTAGTTTTCTATTTAAGATACCTAATGCGTCAATAAAAAGATCCATTCCTTTTGCCCTAACCTCATACCTTCCGCATAGAAAATAGATAAGAGTTTTATCCAAGTTGAAAGTTTGGTACGGGAAGAAATAGCACATTAAGAATTCTTTGAGGATTTTTTTGTACTCGATATGCCTAAAGGTTGCTTCTTCGGTATTAGGAAATTTTTCGAAATTCAAGCCGTTGGGCAGCACAATTTCCGGCTTTCGTCCATAAAAATGCTCCATTTCCATGGCTGTAATATTGGAAACGGTTGTAGCAACCGTACAATTTAAAGTAATAGCCTTCTCCATGGAATGCTTGGGCACAATGCCTAGCTGAGCAGCCATTTGATCTGCGTCTATAGCCTTAATATTCTTATAAAAATCAATTCCGTTGTAGGTCATCGACCGTCCAAGAAAAGTGGCATGGGTCGTAAAAATGGTGGAGACGCCGCTGGCCATTTTTTCTAAGTAAAGGATGGCCGCTCCGGCCATCCATTCGTGACATTGCAAAAGTATTTTGGAACTTGTCAGTTCTTTCTTTACAGCGGCAATAAGCTTGCCAACCGCCCAAGACCAAGCTACCGGCTCATCAAAATCGAAACCGGCACCCAAAGAATCCACATGGTACCAATCCCAAAGTTCGGACTTGGTTTTATTTATATAAGCCATTTCGCCGGTAAATTCTATTAGGATAGCTTGGGGATTAGCATCAATAAGCCAATGACCAAAATGAAGCTTGATACCTGTCCCTGCCAGTTCCTTCTCAACTTTCTCCAAAATTGCCGGCACCTCACCTTCTTCAAATTGATTTTCGGAAATTCCAACCAAATATGGTCCAACTAAAAAATAACCGTCGCCGTACTGAGCTTTTATAAGCTCGGCTTTAGACTCAAGAACAGTATGAATTCCGCCTACCTTATTGCATACTTCCCATGAAGCCTCAAAAACATACGGCTCACCAACCTTCATTTCACCCTCCATGCACTTATGTGCACAATTTAATTTTTTTTCTTCTTTCTATTCAAAAATTTTAAATCCTAAGCACAAAATTCTAAACAAATCCAAATACCAAATGTTCTAAACTTAAAACTTTTTTATTTAAAAAATTTGAATTTTGATATTGTTTAGTATTTCTGATTTTGAATTTAGTATTTAACATATTATATTCCCGCTCCCTGCACTTCTTCCATTACTTTACCAAGACCACCGGAAACTTTTGCTTCCGCCTCTTCTAATTTCTCTTCCAACCGATGAATTAAGTCTACAAGTATATTGGAAAAATAGATATAAGCGTCATGGGGACGATCATACGCGTTAAAGTATTTATGAACGTCGCCGTCATTAAACCACTTGGTGCACATGTAATAAAAGTTGTCTGACGTTTGAAGCTTTCGCCAGTCTTCAAGTAGCTTACTATCTTTTGTTTTTTTGATTTTTTCTTCCAAAGAATAGAGCGAATGAAGAGACGACTGCTGCATAGCATTGCCCGTCCAGGCTGACAAATCTCTTTCCGTATCCGCCCAAGAAACCGGACTTGGCATCGAAACAACGTCTGTCGCCGGGTAACGCTCGGCCTCCTGACCAACCGTCACAAAATCCATATCCGGATGCTTCAAAATTTGTTCCGGTACTTTCTCTAGGAAATCAAATATTCCGGTATCTTCCCATTGATGTTCGCCCAAAGTCTCGTAGTCCATAAATAAATTCACTACTTGCCCGTTGCCATTAACCGCATGGATCCAATTGGCAAATTTCTCAGACGTAAGTGGCCATTCTTCCCATGCCTTATTAGAAAACCGAAAAGCAATGTCGTCTGATAGCTTGTAGTTTTTAAGAAGCAGCTTTAAATGACTGTCTTTTGTCTCGTAAACAAAATTGGGACTTCGCCAATCTAAAATCTTATCCCATCCTTCCGCGAGGATCGCTTTAAAGCCAAATTTGGAAACTAGCTTTGCCAAATAGTCATAATAAACCAATTCCGTATTTCTAAATACTTTTGGCGTTTGCCCAAAAAGCTCCTGAATAGTTAGAATATGCTTTTCAACCTGGTCGTAAAACTCGTTTTCCGAGAATAGGGACGTCAGTGAATGATAGTAGGTCTCGGCCAAAAATTCCACCTGGCCGGTTGAGGCTAACTTTTGAAAACTTTCAATTAAATCCGGCCGCCACATTTTGGCTTGATCAAGAAAAGTTCCGGTAATACTATAAGACACTTTAAACTTCCCGTCATGCCTTTTAATAAGATCATAAATTAAATTATTGGCCGGTATATAGCACTTAGTGGCTACTTTATTTAAAATCGCCTTATTATGCCGATCATCAAAATAATCAATGTTTTTTCCGATATCTAAAACACCAAACTTTTTAACCCGAATAGGCTGATGAACATGGAAATAAAAGCATACGCTAGGCATAAACTTTCCCTCCCATCGTCTGCTCGTACACCCTTATCATTTCTTTCGCCGACCGATCCCAAGTAAGACCTTCCACTTCTTTTTTAGCTCCGTCAATCATGGTTTTAGCGTACTTTTTATCTTTTAAAAGTTTGATAATTTCATCGGCCATCATATCGATATCCCAAAAATCAACCTTGGCACAGTTGGCAATTACCTCGGCCACCCCGGAACTTTTAGATACTATTACCGGCGTCCCATTTTGAATTGCCTCCAGGGGTACAATACCGAAAGGCTCGGAAACGGAAGGCATTACAAAAACATCTGCCAGCTGATAGGCGGCATCCTTGTCCTGGTCGGAAATCCAACTGTTAAATAAAAGTTTTCCCGTAAGTCCTTCTCTTGCTCCTTCCTCAATCATTCTTGTTTGCATGTCACCGGAGCCAAGCATCATAAATTTTACATTTGGATAGCTATCCGTCACTTTTTTGGCGACTTTAACAAAATAATCCGGACCTTTTTGGAAAGTGACCCTGCCCAAAAATAAAACAACTTTATATTTCTTTTTTATCGGATTTTTTGGATTCAATTGTATTTCCCTTGGGTCAATACCGTTATGAACAACACTTATTTTATTTTGATCTATGCCGTAATACATATTAACCGTATTTTTGGTCAAATACGAAACGGCGACTACTCTGTCGGCAGCGTTAAATCCGGCTTTTTCGGTTTCGTAAATAAATTTACCATCGTGACGATCCACTTCCGTGGCGTGAACTTGAGCCAGAAAAGGCGTTAACTTATTTTTCTCTTTAGCTACTACCTTTGCCGCAATTCCTGCCGGATAAGTCATCCAGTCGTGAGCATGAATTAGATCGTATTGAAGGTTTTGGGCTAATGCCTTAACACCTCGAGTGTAAAAATTGACATGAGCATAAGGAGAATTATCAAACTGCCCCACGCATAACTGGCACATTCCCTTTTTTTGGCTATCTATATTTATTTTTTGATAGCCGTTTACTAAGCAACATTTATTTTCCTTGGCTAGCTCTACACACTTATGACTAAAACCGTTTTCCAGCAGCATATCGGATGCGTCATAGACTTTCATCCAATCATAGCCGCCGCTATAAACTTTGGGTAAAACAAATGCTATCTCCACTCCTAACCTAGACAGGCTTTTGGTTAGACCTTCACAGGCAATACCCAGCCCACCGGAATGGAAGGGAGGCAGTTCCCAACCTAGCATCAAAATTTTAATTTCACCCTCCTTGCGGCCATTTAATAAATCGGCATACATTAATTATAGCCTCAAAGACTAAGTAAACACAAGCGTTTTTTTCATTAATTTCTAACCTATTTTATAGGTTTGATTGCAGAAAAAAACAATACTTGGGAATTTAGCCCCCTATAGGCAAAATGCAATATACATTTTAAACAACCAGCTCTTTTTCTTGCTACTCCCTTCCCAGCACCTCACAGTATAATATTGTTCGACTCCTCGAAAGAGGGTCCGCCTTGGCTTCGCTTAAGCGAGACAGGTGGAGAACTGCATTATTGTACTTCTCGACTTCGCTCCACGAAGTTCATACTGAGCGAAGTCGAAGGGCTCGAAGAATATATCACGAAACAATGCGAAGGGAGTAACAGTATTGAGATAACCGTCCAATATTTGTTAACTGTATTTTCATAGTTCATAGGATGAATAAACTGGACTTACGCAAAATAGCGCATCTATCCAAGCCAGAACCAAGTGAGATAAAATCTCTTTTCTCTACTGGAAGCATATTTGTAGATACGCTGACAGGAGAAAAAGGGATTTTAGCCGCTTGGTTTGGTTTGGGAGGTGTGGTAGGTTTGCGTAAGTCCAGTTAATTGCCCATGACATCAGATAGGGGGATGCGGTTGCTTATTGTTACTTGTTTGTTGATTATTGTTTGAGTTGATTTTTTTTTCTTGCAAGGGCATAATAATATTGTGATAGAGCTTATTTTCAAATTTTTAAGACTAGCAAGCTATTTGACGTATATTTTTTTAATTCCCGTTTTTTTACTTTTAATCATCATCTTTAATTTTAGAGTCATTTTTTTTACTCCTAGCGCCATAGAATCAATAATTGAAAAAAACCAGGTTTACAAAACTCTTTATGATAACTACGGTTACTTTTCCGGGCAAATTATTAAGTTGGCACCCGATGGCATGGAACTATCCCAAACGGAACTTACCATGGCTTTCAAAAAGGCTTTTCCGGAAAACGATTTAAAAGCAAAAACGCACAGTCAAATTGAAGGTTATTACGGCTTTTTTTCCGGCAGACAAGACTATTTACCAACAATTGACATCCAAAAAAATCTGGACGTTTTTAGAAACGAATTTATAAATACGCAAACTAAAATGAGCAACGAAGAGGCCACCATGTTTATGAATGCCTTAACTGAAAACATTCCAAGCCAAGTATCCCTTCCCGACCAAACATACCAAAAACTCAAAAATTATCAGCCTTCTCTCAAGATTATGTGGCCCATCGCCCTCGCTGGCCCCATCCTTTCCCTGCTGGTTGTTTTTCTTCTGGCGTATTTAAGAAATATTAAGAAGGAAAAGAAATATTTCTTCAGGTCATGCGGCTGGTTTCTATTCACGGTAAATCTTTTATTTTTAGCTGCAGTTTTTTTGAGCCTAACCATTACAGCAATAATTAAAGTGATTGTTCTTCCAGACATGAAAATCCTGCCGGATTTCTTAAAGGAAGGGATATTTCTGCCAATAGCCGAAAGCATTAGTCGAACCCTCTTTTATGTTTCTCTGACTGAATTTATTTGCGTTCTTATACTTTCTTTTATCTTCATTTATTACGGCCACTCGAAGAAGTTAGAAAAGAAAACCGCATAAACAGAATTAAGAATTATGAATTATGATTGAAAAAATCCCATATTCTAACATTCTATATCCCCATTCTTAATACTTTACCCCAGATTCTTTATTCTTTTTTGTCGTTAAGGGGAATAATGAGATAGAATGCTTTTTGTTCTATGTTTCCTGGTTTCTGATTACTGTTTCCTACTCTTTGTTTGCCGCTTCTACGCCATTTTCAACCGGATTTGCGGCAATAATGCCTGTTTTAAAATAAGCATTAAGCACATATTGATGAACCATGCGGTGCGTGTTAAAGAAAGAAGCATTAATAGATATGGCGTCTTTCATTATTTTTATCCACGCTTCTCTGTCCTTGTAATAATAACGGACAATCATCGCCAACTTTTTATAGAAATCCTGCAATTCCCGTTTCTCGGCTAATTCGTCGTTACACCTGTATTTTTCCTCCCCAATAGCCCAACCGGTGACACCTTCTATATGACCCTCTATCCACCAGCCGTCTAAAATTGACAGGCTTGGCACGCCGTTATGCGCCGCTTTCATACCGGATGTTCCGGAAGCTTCCATGGGACGTTGCGGATTATTTAACCAAATATCGACTCCGGAAGTTAAATGGCCGGCCAACCCCATATCGTAGTTTTCTAAAAATGCTACTTTTACTTTGTATTTTGGATTTTTTGCAATATCAAAAACCTCTTTTAAAATCTCTTTACCCTGAAAGTCTTTAGGATGAGCCTTGCCGGCAAAAACAACCTGAATTTTACCGTTTTTTCTTATTACTTCCTTTAGCGCTTTTTCGTCTCTAAAAATAAAATTGGGCCTTTTGTATTGGGTAAAACGCCGGGCAAAACCGATGGTAAAAACATCTTCTGAAAATCCCTCGTTTTTTTCGTTAATAATAGCTATGAGTTTTCTTTTCGCTTCCATGTGGGCTTCCCATACTTCCTCCGAAGGTATTCCCCAAGCAGACCTTAAAGTAAACGGATCTTCCCGCCAACCGGGTATGTATCTATCAAAAATTCTCTTAAATGACTTTGCCGTCCATGTAACCGAATGAACTCCATTGGTTATATGGTCAATTTCGCTGTCGCCAAACATGTCGCGTGTAATTTGACCGTGTTTTTTGGCAACACCATTTACATAGCCGGAATATAAAAGTGCCATTCGGGTCAAATTTAACTGGCCATCTCTGACGGCGCCCTCAACCATATTATAAGGAAAATAAGCTCCTAAAAAGGATTTGACGGTTTCAAAGGGGAAGTGATCGTGTCCGGCTGCAACCGGTGTGTGAGTAGTGAAAACACACGTCTTTTTAACCAGCTCGGGATCAAACTGCCAACCCAAATCCGACTTAGTAGCCGTCTTGGAAAGCAGCTCTAGTATCAAAAAGCTGGCATGACCTTCATTTAAGTGATATTTATTGATGTTTTTAAAGCCTAATGCCTGTAACATTCTGAAACCGCCGATGCCCAAAACAATCTCCTGCGCAAGCCGGTACAACTGGTCGCCGCCGTAAAGATGACGCGTAAGCGACCTGTGCCATTCCTCGTTGCCTTCAAAATCAGTATCTAAAAAATAGACGGGAATAGAATATCCGGCAACGCCTTTAACCTCTCTTTTATAAGCCCTCACTTTTACTTCTTTATCCTGTATCCAAATTGAAACAATTTCCGGCTGAAGCTCGGCATGGTCCTTAGGCACCCACGGATCCGGCTCTTCAATTTGATTGCCTTCAGAGTCAATGACCTGTTTAAAATAGCCCTCTTGATTTAGAAGACTGACACCAACAAGCGGTATATTTAAATCCGAACATGATTTTATTGTATCCCCGGCAAGAATCCCCAACCCGCCACTGTAAGTAGTCATACTATTTGCCAGGCCGATTTCCATAGAAAAATAAGCAATGGTTACTTCTTCTTTATTAAAGCAATCCTTCGGCATGTATTTACACATAAATAAATGACCCTCCTAAATAAATTATAATGTGAAATACAAGAATGTAAATCTTTAAAAAATATTTATTCCCTTAAACCATCCTCACTTAATTGTCATCCCCGCCTGTCTCGCTTTGCTATCCAAGGCGGATGAAAACGGAGATCCAGAAGGTTAGGTCTTGCATCAAAGGTGCTAGATTCCCGCCTACGCGGGAATGACAAAAAAAAGAGAATTATTTTTCGACTTGATAGAATTGCAGCAAAAGTGAGCCCGAATTTAAGTCAAGCATGCTAGCTTGGGGCGACAGGGTAATTTGCCAATCGGCACTGCAAATATCATTTGGGCAATCGGCATCAAAAGATTCGATATTTGCATAAACAATTTGACCGTTGTCGTCTTTTATTTTAACCGTAGAGCTAGAGGACAAAAAATTGATAAAAGAACTGTAACTGTCTTTCGGCATTGTTATTGTATTACTGCCGTTAGTTTTGACTTTTCCGGCCCAAAGAAAATTACCACTTTCGACCGGGTTAGCTACTGTATAAGCGCCCTTAACTGCTAAGTCTTTAGCGACCGAGAAATCTGTATTGCCGTGCCATGTCCAAAAGGTACCAATTGCACCCACCAAAAAGGAAAAAGCTAGAATTACGTTGATCGTTTTTAAGGAAATTTTTTTATTCATATAACCCTTATTTTAATGATTTATTGTACCTTAAATTATAGAGTATTAAAAGAGCGGATAAAAGACGATTTATTCGTAAATTTCAACCATTAGCGTTGCCGGCCGATTTTGCGTGACTGCTTTTATAGTATCATCGAAGGAAATATCAAGCCTATCCTCACAGGCGCTTTTGCTTTGACATAGATCATAAAAACTGGTAACGGCAGAAGTTACTTCGGCGCCGCTGTCCAGTCTTTTTAGCGAAAGTTTATTACCAATTTTAATGGTCTCGTAAATGTATTCGTAACTATCGTTCGGGAAAATAATGCTGTTTAAGTTTTCCCCAACCTTTACCGCGCCGGACCAAAGTACGTTATTTTTATTCTCATCAAGAATACTTGTTTGAACACCCAAAACCTGCTGATCTTTTGTTCTGCTTATAGAAGAACTTGGCATTGAAAAATTAAAAACAAAAGTCGTAAACAAAATAAGCACAACCGCCAAACCCAAAAAAATATTTTTTAAGGGATTAATATTTCTCATAATTTTATACTATCACTTTTTAAGATTTCTTTCAAAGAATTCTCTACCCAATACTTTGCTTTTGTCTTAATATGAATATATGCAAATAGACTTAAAGGTTAAAGAAAGCAAAGAAGACAAAAAAATTGGGTTGTTTTCCCCCTTTTCGGCAATAAACAAGAAGAACCAAGTTGGGACTAAAGGACTTTATTCTCAAAATGACCTACTTAAGCTAAAAGAACAAATTTCGGATCTAAAAAACTTAAACGAATCTATTGCAAAGCAACTGGAAGACTTGGAGTATCAGGCCCAGATGATTCAGCTGTCCACAAAAACAACATTTTTTTTCTTTGTCAAAGCTCATAATTTTTTACGGACAAAATCTAAGATCTACTACAAATGGCACTTAAAGCAAAATGCCAGCACCGTTCATTTGGTGGTGCTGGTCATTTTTGCGATTCTTAGCACCATTGGCGCTTATATAAAGCTAGTTAATTGGCCGAAATAAAAACTACTCGGGCGAACAAAGCTCACCCATGGGAGCTGTTTCAACATAATCAGCGAAGTCGGTAGCATCCACACAAAAATATCTTGTAGTATCTGATACTAATTGGGCGCTGGCAGTATAACCTTTTGCATCAAGACTTAATTGTATAATATCTCTCGCTGGCGTTGCCGATCCGGCAGCTGCGATTTCTTTTATTAATAAATCTAACGTTGAAACGCTGGTGCCATCAGCATCCGAGTAAGTTTCATTTTCGTCGTAAAAATCGGCTTCACCGATTGCAATCTGACGAAGAGCATTCATTACCTGTTTATCAGAAGCACTTGTTGGTGAAACGCTGCCGCCCGTTAACGCAGCAAACGGATCTTCGGCGGATAAATCAACCTTTTGCATAATTTTGGCGTCCGTGGGCATAGCAATTGTACCATTAAAATCATACTTAAAGGTTTCCGTAAAGCCAATTTCGAATTCTGACGGAGCACCCTTAACGACAGAACCTAGGGCGCTTGCAGACATGTCCATTTTTAAGTTCATGTCTAGCTTGTAAAGTTTGCTGTCTTTATTTCCGACCCAAAAATTTAAAGTCATTTTAATTTTATCGGCATCTATACCCAAATCTTTAGCCGGCATATTTTTCTCGATATATTCTTTTGTCGGGTTAAAGCTGTACTTAGTTGTTTTAACTCCGGCCAAAACTTCGCTTTTTTCTTTTTTGACGTATTTGAGATCTTCATCCGTAAATTCCAAGCTTGTCGGCGTTTTTAAGACCTGTCCCATCTCTTTCTCGTACTTTGCCAAATATTTCTTTAAGTTAGAATACTCGATTAAATTATTTTTGGATTCAAGATTAGTAAAATCACTAAGATAAAATTTATCTTCCTTATTTAGATAAAACATGTTTAAGGAAGTTGAAGGAGGAACAACAAGCTTAAGGTCGAAACTCTTGTTTTTATCGACTGACAAAACTCCGGTTATAGAATATTTTAAACCGGTGGTGCTAACATCTACGGTTATATCGCTTGTAAAAGGTGACATTTCTTGCATCGTTTTGGCGGCTGCATTTAGCACTTTTTTAGGAGTTGGGGCGAGATATTTGTTGTACCCCAGAAAGGCTGCAAAACCGGCACCGGGAAGCAAAATTAAAAGCACCGCCATCATGATTAGCAGTTTCTTTTTACCGGACTTTTTCGGTGGCATATCGACAATTTCATCGGTTTTAGTTTGACCGCCAAAAAAACCGCCGCTCTGCGGAGTTTGGCTTGCCGAGCCCCAATCCGACGAAGGTGTGGCCGGTGTCTGAGGAGTAGTTACTTGAGGAATCGAAGTCTCTGAAGTTGACTGCGGGCTTGCCGAAATAGAATCCGTGCTTGGTCCGGCCACTGCTTGGCCGATTGAGGTATCTATCGAATTTTGAGTCGGCATTGCCTCAGTATTAATGTCGGGCGAGCTTGCCGGCATCTCACTAGCAATTGAAGATATCTCTGCAGCTTCGGCGGGCACAGCAGAAGTTGGCATTTCAATGGCTTCCGGCTCATCATTTATAATTTGCAAATTGTCCCCTAAGCTGGAAATTGGACTTGCGCTATTATCATCCGGCGGCACGCCTGCATTTCCTTGCTTAATAGAATCGACATTTTTTGATAAAGAGTCCGAATTTTTATTTTCTGGTTCCATACACCCTCCGAAAGTTTTTCAATTTATGCACAACTAATATTATACTTAAGATAAATAAATATTTCCCTTACCACTATAGCTTATGATAAAATAAGAAAAAGTGAAAGGTTTTTTTATGGACCCGAATAAAAACAGCCAAGAAATTGTAGGTAAGCCATCAGAAGCCGTTATCGGTGACGGCGAGAATAGTCTTGATACCATTTTAGAGACTAAAAAAGCGGAGGCAATCTTTACTGAAAATAAAGCGCAAAATGTTGCTGCCGAACAACCTGCGCCGGCAGTTCAGACACAGGCTGGAAACCAGACAGCTCCCATAATAAGCAATGATACGCCTATACAAGATCCGGCTGTAATTGACTCTCCAAGCGAGGCCTCGCACATCGAAGAAATCGAAAAGCCCTGGATTGAAAAAGTAGAACAAATCATTAAAAAAGATAAAAACGATCCCTATCAAGAAGAAGAGGATCATGAAGAATTGCAAATGAGTTATTTGGAAAAAAGATTTGGCAAAAAAATTCAAAAGGATACCTAAATAATGGACTTTCTTTATATTTTGCCTGTAATATTTGTCATTCTAACGGTTACTTTTACAGTCACCTTTATTATTAGGTCTTCTAAGTACTACCGAAAACAAATAGAAAGATCTTTAAAAATGGTCCCTTTTTTGGTGACCATCCCCCAAACTTTCGGCAACGATAAAAGACAGGGGACGCGAGATGAAAGGGATTTGGCAAGAGAGCTTATTTCGCTGGCAGAAAATTTTTACTATTCTCTCTACTCTATTTATAGTCCATCTTTTAAAAATCTTTTTTTCGGCCAAAAGCACACCGCCTTAGAAATTGTGGCCGCGGATAACGAAATTCGTTTTTATTTTGCGGTACCCATTTCTTTAGTTGGAATAGTGGAAAAAACTTTATCCGCCCAATATCCGGACGCCTATATTGAAGAAAGCGAAGAGCACAATATCTTTTTTAAAGGCGCCAGTTTAAAAAATATTTATGGCGGTATTATTAAGTTGGGTCGAAAATCAGCTTTTCCCATAAAAACTTATCAGCAGATTGACTTGGATCCGTTAGACCCGATAACCAACTCTTTAAGCAAATTAGATCCGGGCGAGGGCGCGGCTATTCAAGTTTTAATAAGACCAACTGCTTCTTTAGTTAGAAAATCCAAACGTATCACCGGACGAATCCAAAAAGGAGATCAAAGCGACAGAGTTGGCAGCCTGGATCCGTTTCAAACGGCAATTTACCTGGCAAAAGATGTTATGATGGCTTTTTCTAAAAAAACGGACGAGCCAAAACCCGTCACGCCAATGCAAGAAGAAGTAATAAAAAATGTTGAAAAAAAAGTTGGCAAGCCGGTTTTCGAAACAGTAATTCGAGTAATGATCTCGGCGAAAGATCCAATTCGCGGCCATGCAATTGAAAATGAAATAGCCGGCGCCTTTACTCAATTTAACGATCTTCACTCCAATTTTTTTGTCTTAAAAAGAGCTAGGAATAAGCAAAAGTTAGTCAACGATTACGTTTTTAGGTTTTTTGATGAACACCACACAACCAAAATGAGAAGAATGATTTTAAACACCGAAGAATTGGCATCAATTTATCATTTACCAAATTATCAGATAACGACTCCCGGCATTAAATGGCTTCCTGCCAGGAAAACTGCCGCACCGGTGGCCTTGCCGACAGAGGGTACCATACTTGGAGAAAGCATTTTCAGAGGCGAAACCAGAGATGTTAGGCTGGATCTTAATGACCAAAGAAGACACATGTACATTCTTGGACAAACCGGTACCGGTAAAACCAATACTTTAAAAAATATGATCTTGGATGAAATAAATAAAGGACATGGCATTTGTTATATCGATCCCCACGGGCAAGATTTAGAGGATATTCTTAATAAAATTCCCAAGGAAAGAGCCGAAGACGTTATTTTGTTTGACGCCGGGGATACGGAGCGCCCCATTGGCCTTAACCTTTTTGAGGCAAAAACTATCGAGCAACAAGATTTTGTAATCCAGGAAGCCATCCAAATGCTTTATAAGCTGTATGACCCGGGACACACCGGCATTATGGGACCACGGTTCGAGCACTGGTTTAGAAATGCCGCCCTAACCGTTATGGCTGATCCGGAAGGCGGCACTTTTCTTGAAGTACCGAAAATTTTTACCGACAACAATTATTTAAAGAAAAAATTAGAATATGTAACCGATCCGATTGTCAGAAATTTCTGGCTGAATGAAATGGCCCAAACCAGCGACTTTCATAAATCTGAGGTTTTAGGCTGGTTCGTGGGTAAGTTCGGCGCATTCATGACTAACACCACTATGAGAAATATTTTGGGACAAGTAGACTCTACTTTTAAAATAAGGGAGGCTATGGATACCGGAAAAATAGTTTTGATTAATCTTGCCAAAGGAAAAGTTGGCGAGTTAAATATGCAACTTCTAGGAATGGTCATAGTTTCAAAATTTCAAATGGCCGCCATGAGCCGAATTGATACGCCCGAGGAAGAAAGACGCGACTTTACTCTTTATGTGGATGAGTTTCAAAATTTTGCTACCGATTCTTTCGCGTCAATTTTATCCGAGGCCAGAAAATTTAGGTTTAGCTTAGTGGTTGCCAACCAGTTTATCGGTCAGTTAAAAGAAGAAATTAAAAACGCTGTCTTCGGCAATGTCGGCTCTATAATCTGTTTTAGGGTAGGTCCGGAAGACGCCGAGTTCATGGCCAAGCAATTTGATCCGGTTTTCACCGTGCCGGATATGATTAATATCGAAAATTACCACGCCTTCATTAAATTAATGGTAAACGGTTTGCCGGCGCGTCCCTTTACCATGAAAGGCAAAGCCCCAATGGGCGCCACCGATTTGGAGAGAGGCAACGCCATAAAGCAACTGGCCAGATTAAAATATGGTCGCGAACGGGCTGTGGTAGACAAAGAAATTTTGGCCAAAATTTCCTTAGGAGATCCAGTTTCCCAGCCCTCAGAGCCGCCAAAAACTTAAACAAGGCTGCAGGCATGTCATTCTCGCACCCCTCTCCGTCGTTTCCGCCCCCCCCACTTGTCATTCCCGCCTGTCTCGCGCCAAGACCACGGGCGGAGGCGGGAATCCAGAAAGCATAGTTTAAGAAATCAAAGTTTAAAAAACCAGATGATGAGATTATTTTGAGGGTAATTTAAAAAATTGCTTGTGAATCAACAATAAATCCTTTACTATAAAAGAAAGAACCTTGGAGGGTAAAATGGACGAAACAACAAATACTAATTCTGTTGGCGCAGATAAGGAAGCTTTAAAACAAGCCATAAAAAGCGCCGCCAATATTGATGAACTAAAAGAAAGCATCCAGAAAGCCATGGATTCCGGATTTACAAATGATTCGGAATTTATTGAGATTGCCAAAAGCAAACATCAGGAGCTTACAAGCATGGCAGCCGAGGAGTCGGCAGCAAATACGAACGAGGTTAAACCGGCCGATAACGTGATCGAACCGGTAACGGAGACAACGCCGATAGACGAAGCATCCGCTATAGATACTTCTTCTATTGATTCAGAGTCCGAACCAGAAGTTGAAACCAGCACAGAAGATGCTGCTGTTGAATCTGCGGTTGCTCCCATCGAAGAGCCGACAGCTGTCACTCCCGATGACGTAACAAGTTCTGAACCATTAAATTCTAGCGATAGCGAAAATAATACGGACGACATTGCTGAGCTTGTAGCTTCACGAGATTCTTCAAATAATAATTCCGAAAACACTTTACCGGATAATAATGATGAATCTATCGGCAATCCGGATATAAACGAAGAAGCGACAAACTTGCCGGTTGAAGATGCTGCTCCGGCAACCCCGGCCGTAGAAGAGGAAAATACCGAAACTGCAGAAGCTGAACCGGCATCAACTTTGGCCGAAGCGGAAAACGCCGAACCCTCAGCACCAGAAGCTGAACCTGAAAAAAAGAAGGAAGAATTAAAAGACATTATTTTAGAAGAATTAAAAAAGCAATTTAACGAAGCTATGGGCGACTTGGTAGTTCTGGCAGCCGATGCTTCAGACTTAACCGAAGACCAGAAAAAAGAAGCCGGCCTACTCGGGGAAAAGGCTAAATATGCTTGGAGCAAAATAGTCGAAAAACGACCGGCAAACGAAAACATGCATATCGACGATCAAAATAAATACATCACCGACATTGTGGAAGAACAGCTGAAAAAAGTAGGAAGCTGAACCCTTCGACAAGTTCAGGGCACACAGACAGATAGCGGATGACTAGGAACTGTCATTCCTGCGAAAGCAGGAATCCAGAAACTGCTGAAAATGCCTTTATAAATGGATTCCTTGTCAAGCAAGGAATGACAAATTAGGTAGGTTGGTGAATTCTCGGACAATCTGCTAGGCGAGGGTGCTTGTTAATGTCTAAATCCGAATTATTCTAATTGCTCTAAATTTAGAAGTTAAAAATTGAAAGTCTAACAAACAAGCTCTATGAAAAAAAATCCTATATTCCAACGTTCTATATTCCCATTCTTTATACTTTGTTCTAGATTCTTTATTCATTTCTATTAACCGTTTCTTCTCTCTTCCAATATTTCATTTATTATATTTACTTTGTCTTCAATGACCTCCGCTTGTAAACTATTTCCTCGTGCAGAATCAACTGCAGTGCGTCTTTCTTTTTCCGCAAAAACCATTAGCGCCCTAAGCGCACTATTTGGATACGGTTCGACACTAGCCCTAAAATCATAGTAGCTTTGTGATAAAACTTTTTTGAAAATAATATTGTCTTCTTCCTCTTCGCTCCTTTCTCCACTCTCTGCTGACGCAACTCCGACTTCGCCGTTTCCTTCAGCAGTTCTTTCTTGTTGCTCCTCTTCCTTAGATATTGCACCTTCCTCATTTTCTGTTGTAGTTACTTCGGTTGTTCCTTCGGTAGTTTGTGGTTCTTCAACTTCGACTGTGCTTTCTTCTGGTGTTGCCTCTCTTTGCTCATTCGTTTCAATAGTTTCTTCAGTCTCTGCGGTTACTGGTCCGGTTCTGATAATTCTTCTTATTATATCTGCCTTATCGTTAAAATTTTCACTGATCTCAAAATCTTCAGTATTCCTAATCGACTGTCCTGCCAAACGTCTTATATTCTCCCGCTCTTTACCGCTTAAACCGGAAATTTGGGCTTCAAATGCCGCAATTTCCTCTTCACTACCGATTGACATATTCAAGATGTCATTTAATTTATTCTCGTTTTCGCCAACCTTTTCACCATTTATTTCCGCCTCTTTAAAATTTTCCCACTCCTGTCTTACAGAATCAAGCAAGGTAGTTTTTTCCTGCTCGGTTGTCACTTTATCAAATCGTCCCTGACGTCTATTTTCAGCAAAATATCGGCCGGCCACTGATGCCGCCAGTCCGCCAACAGCGCCGTAAAAACCTAGGCTTCCAAGTAAAGGCATGCCCTTTCCCGGAGCATCTCCAATTAAATATCCCTGGCCTGCGCTTAAACCGCCGTCGCCCCAAAATGTTGTAAAATGATGGGGATTAAAAGCTGCGTGTTCCATGCCTGAGGGATACGCAAAAGAAGGGCCGTTAAGTCCCCACTGAACCATGTGGCGCACTTTATCGCCGTCAAAATCCTGCATGCCCATAGGGAAACCCGCAAGTAGTCCGGCACCGATGCCGGCTACCGAACTTACTACTGATCTCAGCTTAGTATGCCTCGATTTTAATTCCTGTAATTCCTGTTCAGCGCCAATAAGCTGTTGCTCTCTTCCGCTTACCTGCTGCACTATAGCCATTAAGTTAGCATAATACTCTTCATCGGTAATATCGCCCCTTGCTAATCGTTCTGCTAAAGCCGGCTCGCCCGTTAGTTCGTTAGTTAAAATATTATTGATGTCTTCCCTGATAAGATTTAGATTTGCCTGATGACTATTTTCGGATCGACAATGAAACGCTTCCATGGTGCCGTCAACCATACCTTTTACACCAAAACCAAATAATGCCGGTGCAAATGCTAATGCCGGAGCTCCGCCTAATACACCGGACGCTCCAATTGCCGCAGCGCCGCCGATAACTTTAGCCGCAATTTTAATATATCTTCTGTGCGAATGTTCCGGGTCGTCAAGCCACTGTTTAACTCTGCGAAATAGACCCGGATTTTTGGCCTCGATTCTTGCTTGTTCCCGGCCGGCAATGAGTCCCCGAATTCTTTCAATAGCATTATACCTTTCTATCGCCTGCTTTTCGTTTTCCGTTAATTTTTCGTCACCTGTTTCCGTTTCGGTTTTCTTTGTTTCTTCAGTAATTTCTTCCTTAGACTCTTCGCCTTTCTTTTCCTCTTTCAATTCTTCCCCATCTTTTTTTTTGCTATCTTCTTCTTTCAATCCTTCAGCTTCTTTAGTTTCCTCAGGCTTATCATCTTTTTTGTTTTCATCTTCTGCTAGCTCGATTGAAGGTTTTTTTTCGTCCGGTTTTTCCGTGATAACTTCTTCTGCCGGTTTATTTTCAACAGCCACATTAACCTTATATTCTTGTTCTGCCTGAACGTGACCAACAGGACCATTAACCACGGCGCCATCACCAAAAGTAATATTTCCAACCTGCGCTTTATCGGCTGTAATGGTTATATCTGGCATATCTTTATGTGCTGCACTGGATGTTTCACCGAAAAATCTCTTCTGTTGAGGTTCTGTCTGACCTTCCTCCTTTATCTCCGAAGCAAGCTTATTTTTTGTTTCCGGTTTTGAGGTCTCCTCTTCAACTTCCGTTTTTTCACCAGGCTCTTCGTCTTTTAAACCCTCGGCCGGAACGACTTCGTCAGAAATTATTGACCCTTCTTCTTCCAGCCTTTCTTCCGCTTCAGTCTTTGACCCCGGTATCGGACTAAAACTAATATCCTCCTCTGAAGGCAAAACATCCTTATCTTCTCCAGTTGATGGATGGCCGGGCTTCTCAGACATCTTTATGGACTCCCTTATTCGCAACGTTAATTAGACTGGCCATATCGCTTTTTAGCATTAAAGCTTCCTCGGCTGCAATTTGATCAACATCAATATTCTTTTCCTTAAAAAACTCGGTAATCGCATTGCTATCGCCTTCCGGAAGCTTGTCAAACTCCTCAGCGCCTTTTTCATCCAAACCGTCCATTAGCCGACCAATGACTCTATTTTCCAGCATGTCTTCCATTTCTTTAACCATTTTATCTTTATAATTTTGCGGCAGCTCTTTTAAATCCAAAAGTTCGAAGATATCTTTTTCAATTAGTTCGATCGGATCGAATATTTTAGCCATACTCCTCCTTTAGTCTCTATTACAAATAATTCGGCTATATATACTATAATACTAGCCTCAAATAAGTACAATAATTAACCAAGAGGCATTACTTAATTTGGTCAAAAACCATGTCCGCGGCGCCGTAAATCCCGGCATCGTTTCCGAGCACGGCTTTGACGACTCTAAAATTTTCTTTATTGGGGCTCATGGCATCTTTTTTAGCATGATCGGTCGCTTCCGGCACAAAAAGATCATACGCATCGGCAAGCCCGCCTCCCAAAACAACTAATTCCGGGTTAAAAATATTGACTATGTTAATTAAGCCAATTCCCAGCCATCTGCTTAATTCTTCAAAACATTGGAGGGCAATTTTGTCACCGTTTCTGGCAGCTTTTGTTACAAACGGTCCCGTTATATATTCATCTCTCCCCTGAGCGTAATCAAGTATTAAAGATGCTGGTTTGTCTTGTAGTTTATCCCTGGCTATTCTAACTAAGGCTTTTCCTGAAGCCTTAGTTTCAAAGCATCCATATGATCCGCAACCGCATTTTACTTTGCTTTCCGGATCTATAATCATGTGTCCTAACTCAGCGGCGGTGCCGGTGAATCCGCGCATTAATTTTCCGGCTGAAATAATACCGCTGCCAATTCCGGTTCCAAGCGTCAACATAACCACTTCATCGCTATTTTTAGCTGATCCATGATGCTTCTCGCCTAAGGTCGCAAGGTTGGCATCGTTATCAACCAATATCGGGACCTTAAATTTTTTACCTAAAATTTCGGTTATATGAAGGCTGGCGAAACCAAAATTCGGTGGTTCAATAACAATGCCTTTCTTATGGTCAACTGTTCCGGCAAAAGCAATTCCTATTCCGGTTATTTCATTACCCGACACGTAACAATCAATAATCTCTTCCAGTTGTTGCATCAATGCTTCTTCAAGTGTGCTTTTGGTAGAAAACATCCGGCTGTCATTAATTAAGCCGTTTTTTGAAATTAACGCCGATACTATTTTAGTTCCCCCAATATCTATGGCTAATGCCTGTTTATCTGCCATTTATACCTCTTTTTTATGATTTATATTATAACAGGGAAAAGTGAAAGGTTTAATGACTTTTTCAGTCATTTTCGCTCTTTTTACTCTCCTTACATTTTGCACTTGCAATTTTTTTGACATGGTGTTATAATAGCAGTGCATTTTGTACTACGTCTGTCTTTCCTTTCTGGTTCAAGCCGGCAAAAAAGCGGCTAGGACAACATGTGACTTTTAAGCCTATTCTGGCGGGCTTTTTAAGGTCAAGTATCATTAAAAGACGCCGGGGAAAGGAAAGATATGGCTTCTAAACTATTTGTAGGCAATCTGCCTTATACTGTTGACAACAAGCAACTAGAAGAAATGTTTGCCGATCTTGGAACCGTTGTTTCAGCCAATGTGGTTATGGACAAGTTTTCAGATCGAAGCAAAGGTTTTGGTTTTGTTGAAATGTCATCTGAAGAAGAAGCAAAAGCTGCTGTCGACAAGTTAGACGGTAGTGAAGTTAACGGACGAAAAATGGTCGTTAACATTGCAAGACCTCAAGTTCCTCGAAACTAATTACAGTAAACACTGATTAAAAAGCCCGGCCATACGGCTCACACGAGCGTATGCCGGGCTTTTTTTGTTAAAATCATTTTTATACTGGACTAACGCAAAATGGCGCATCTATCCAAGCCGGAGCCAAGTGAGATAAAATTCCTTTTCTCTACTGGAAGCGTATTTGTAGATACGCAGACAGGAGAAAAAGGGATTTTAGCCGCTTGGGTTGGCTTGGGAGGTGTGACAGGTTTGCGTAAGTCCAGTAAATGACTGCCATGAAGGTGCCCTTTTGTGACTTTTCTTATTGCCAAAAGCAAAAAAAAGCGCTAAAATGTCAACCAACAATGTACCTTTACAAAGGGAGGCGAATTAAAAGTGTTTAAGAAGTTTGTCATGTGGCTATTACTAATTATTGTTTTATTACTACCGATTGGTTGTAGCGGAGCACAAATGCCAAATGAGTTCGTTTCGGTTTCAGCAAATTTGGATCAATATTACGAAAAGCCCACCTACAAGTATAATGGACCGTCCCTTATCTGGCGGTTTAAGGAGGGAGACGCCGTCCCATGGTCAATCAAGAACACCATGGAAGCGGGAAAAGACGATGGCAGTTTGACTAATTATCCGGATGTGACTTTAAATAACTTGCTTGACCTAATTAAACGCGGAGACCCCAATTTAAAAGATCCTGAAGCAGACCGCCAAATTATTTACAGCGGTTCATTAGAAATAAGCAAAGGGAAGATCGCACTTTATCAAAAGCTTGTTGACGCAGAAATTTTATATCTCAACAATGATAAAGGATGGGACGCAAAACTCAATGCTTATGTTTGGGATGTGTCTTTTAACGACACAACCGATAAACTAAGCAATTGGGGCATGAACTTTGATAAAAGCGATGGATACTTTGATCTGACACAGGGGTATGATATCTATGTTACCGAGTGGAAAATGGCCAGGTATTACCCCGAGAGCATCAGGATAGAAAAAGGCTATTTGAAAGTAAACTATGACGTCGAAAAGATAAAAAATGAAGCTTATCAGTATTTTTACGAGGCGAATGATCCCAAAGCCCCCAAGACATCGTTTTCGAAACGAACGGCCGTATTGACGCCGAATGGAAGGCAATGGAAATTTGTAAAATTCATCGATTCGAGCAACAATTAGGGGGTGACGAAATGAAAAAATATTTGCTAATCATTTTGCTGCTTACGGCGGTATTCTTACCGACAGGATGTGGCGCCGGACAGTCGCAAATAGTTGGTGAGGGAAGCAATATCGCCTATACGGGAAAAGATATTTCTTTCGATTTTATGAAACAGGTAATTTCAAGTCAGGCTATTATAAGCAACCTAAACGGAGTGGAAGCTGAGATAAGGCTAGGCAATAAGGCGTCTGTCGACACCGAGGACCTCCTCAATCTCTACAAGCAGTTAGACGAAGATGATTTTATTATCGTCAATTCGATTACCAGAAGGAACGATTACGGGTATTATGTGGATTGCGAACCCGGCACCAAAGGAGCGACGTGGCTAGAGCTTTATGTTAAAGGCGCCGAACAAAGCGGATACCACTTCGATACCGTGAATCAGGTAGTTTCGGGCATTGATCCACAAAAATTTTATCAAACAGATGAAAATAGTGTCGAAATCCACTTCTTTACAACTCCTATTCTTACTCCTCCGGCAATAAGCATTAATAAGGCCATACATGACGAACAACGGCTAGCGGCTAACGGTGGAACCGTTGAGTGGATAGCTTATTTTAAGAAAAACATGGAAAATCAATGGATTTTAGACAGTATTGCGCCGACTAATTAAGGTGACGGAATACAGATTCTGACCGGGAAACGGTTTTAAACCACTTCCCGGTTTTTTTTATTTCAATACTTTTGTTATACTATTAACTGGACTTCCGCAAAATAACGCATCTATCCAAGCCGAAACAAGGTGAGATAAAATCTCTTTTCTCTACTGGAAGCGTATTTGTAGATACGCTGACAGGAGAAAAAGAGATTTTAGCCGGTTGGTTTGGTTTGGGAGGTGTGGTAGTTTGCGTAAGTCCAGTTAAGCATGAAGGAGCGCACACATGACCGAGCCAAATAGCAAGTTTGAAAAAGTTTTGCTAATCATTAACCCTAAAAGCCGAAGGGGCTTGCCGGTTGGGCATAAATTAAAGAAATGGATTTTAAATAATACCGACTTAAAGGTGACGGAAAGACATACCGACTACGCCGGTCATGCCCATGATATTATAAGGGACGCGCACGTGGATGATAAAACGGTCATTATCTCGGTAAGCGGTGATGGCGGAATGCATGAATGCAACCAAGGCGTTCTGCATCATAATACCCACAAAGAGCCGGTTATTGTGCCGTGGCCGGGCGGCAATGCGTGCGACGTCTTTCACTCTCTTTATACTAAGAAAAGTTGGAAAAAAGCCTTAATAAAAGGAAGATCAAGAAGGATTGATTTTATCGAGGTAACCATAAGCGGGCCGGAAAACACCCAAAAGTATATTGCGCAACAAGCTTCCGTAGGACTCGTTGCGGAAGCCGCAAATATTTTTCATAAAAACCGGCCGTTAAACGACTTTAAAGAAACCTGGCTGGTTTTTTTAAGCTACCTGACAAATAAGCCGGTTTTAATAGAAATTGGCGGTAAAAAGGAAAAGACTGCAAATTTAATTGTCACCAACATCCCGCGGGTGGGAAAATACCTGAAATATCCTCAATGCAAACCGGATGACACCTATTTCGTTATGACCAACACAAAAGGCAACCGAATCAATTTGGGCTTAGAAATAATTAAAGCTATGACGATTGGTCTTAAAGGCAAATTATTGCGAGAGCTTGAATTTTTTATGCCGGAGGGAGGAATTATGCAAATTGACGGCGAACCCAGGCGCGTACCCATCAATTCTAAAGTAGAAATAAAAGTTTTGCCGCATTATCTAAAAGTTTTGGATTGGAAAACTTAAGCACGAAAAGAAGACATTTTCAAATAGATAAGCCCTTAAAATTATCCTTTTATTTTTCTCTCAAAAACTCATCAATTAATTGACTAATCTCTTCGGGCTTATCGATTAATGGATTATGTCCCGTTTCTTTTAATACGTGAAGCTTAGATTTTTTAATTTTCATGCTAGCTTTTACAGACCAATCAAGGGGAATAATGCGGTCCCTTTCTCCGTGAATAATAAGTGTTGGAATATTCAATAAATGCAACTGATGCTCAAAATTAGTATAACTGCCCGCCTTTTTTATTTCCCCTCTGAGCCAGAGTTTAATTGTTTTCCGGCCAACTTTTCCTCTAAGCAGCTTTCTTAATTCAGCCACAGTATCTTTGGCTACTATTTCTGTGTTATGCACAAAAAATTTCATCGATAAGAAAAACATTTTTTCACTTTTGGAGCATATATTCCATATTAGATCAAAGAGAAAAGGCAATTTGCTTATCTCGTATACCAGCTTATGCATCGGAAGTTTATGTCCCAACCCATAACTATCTATTAAAACTAATTTTTGAACCCCCAATTGATAAGTTAGGGCATAACCCAATACTATACTTCCTCCCATAGAATTACCCACCAAAGACATATCGGAGATATCTAGAGCTTTTAAAAATTTATCTAAAAAATTGATGAAATAAAAGGTGTTATGCTGACTATATATTTTGCTGGAATAGCCGTAACCGGGCAAGCTAACAGCAATTACTCTATAATTTTTTGATAATAACTCCGCCGTAGTTTGATATAGAAAATTAGAATCCAGAAAAGTTCCATGTATAAAAACAATGGTTTCTTCGTTTTGCTCACCGGATTCTAGGTAATGTATCTTGTGATTATCAACTAAAACCCATTTTCCAGTAATTGTATTTTTGTTAACTATCATGTGTCAATGTAACCAATATAGCTATTCGTATTTAAGTGCTCTTACAGGATCCATCCTTGAAGCTCTCCTTGCGGGTAGATAACCGGCAATTGTAGCCACAATAGCTGAAAATGTAACCACGCCGACAGATAAATACAAAGGAATATAAAGCTTGAAAAACGAATCTTCGGCACCGCTTCGGTTGGCATAAAAATTAAGAATTGATTGCAGGCTACTTGTTCCCAAATATCCCAGGCCAAGCCCCAATAGTCCCCCAAAAAGACCAATTAAAAGCGCTTCGGCAAGAAAGATTCTTTGGATGTCCTTCACTCTTGCGCCAACCGCCTTCATAATGCCAATTTCTCTAGTTCTTTCCAAGATTGCCATTAGCATGGTATTTAAGATGCCAAGTGAAGCAACAATTAAAGCAATGCTACCAACTACTCCCAAAATGGCTTGGATGACCGTAAAAACTTTGCCCATCGATTTTATGGCGTCTTCCAGAGTTTGAACTCCGTATCCCTTATCTTCAATTACCTTTTTAATCTCCGAAACATTTTTTATGTCTCGCGGTTCAACGGTTAACTGATCATAGATATTAGGATTTTTTTTCATCATCTCCTCTGCCTTTAACTCCTTGATAATTTTTTGGCCAGTCAAATTAGGCAGATACCCGCTATAAGAAAATTGTGCTTTTTCGTCATAGATACCAACAACCTTAAGCTTATATTCTTTAGCGGCAAAAGAACCTGCAGAAGCCTGACCCTGAAGAGCAGCAAGATTCATAAAATTAGAAATTACAATCTCTTTTCCGAGAGCGTCATCAGCTTTTAAAAACCCTAGTGTTTTGATAATTTCATAAGGCAAGACTACCTCATTTGCGCTATCGCTAGAGACAAACTTACCATACTTGACTTTAGATTTAACTGAATCCGTCACGTATTCAATAGTACTGCCGCTTTCACCCATAAACTGTGCTTTTTTGTCGCCATAAGCAATATCACCCATTAGGTTTATGGAGGGGAATACCGCCTTCACCCCATTAATTTTTTTTAATTCTTCAATGGTTGTGTCGTTCATGGGCTTTGCTTCTTGCTTTTCAAAATTGGGTGTTGCCTGAAAATTCATCGAACCCGAATCCTTAATTCCGCTAACTTTAATCTCCCCAACCTGCGCCATTCCTTTTAACTGATCATTTAAGGACTTTTGCATACCTGCTCCAAAGGAAACCAATATTACAATGGCCATGGCGCCAATTGTAACGCCAAAAGAAGTAAGAAAAACCCTCAACTTGCGGCGGCTAAGATTTTTTAGTGAAAGCCTTAGGGTTGCCACTAAACTAATGTTTTTACTTGCTAATTTTTTAAAAATAGACTTTTGCTCTGCACTTCTGGAGTTACCAACTTTTTTTGCTACAATCCTTCCGTCAAGCATCTCAATAACCTTATCCGCATATTTTGCATAGCGCTCGTTGTGAGTAACAATAATTACCGTATGACCTTCCCTATTGAGTTCCCTGAGAAGATTAAAGATATCTTCTCCGGTTTTAGAATCTAAATTCCCGGTTGGCTCATCGCAAAGAAGAATTCTGGGTTCGCCGGCTAAAGCTCTGGCAATTGACACCCGTTGCTGCTGACCGCCGGAAAGTTTTGCGGGAATACTCCTAGCTCTTTCACTCATACCGACAATTTTTAAAAGATCTGCGGACTTAATTTTCTGATCTGACTCTTTAAAACCCATAAATTTAAGCGGCAAAGAAACATTTTCCAGAAGAGTAGCATCATTTATAAGATTAAAACTTTGGAAGATCATGCCAATGTTATTCCGACGATGCCTGGCCAGTTCGTTTGACTTAAATTTTGCAATATCTTTGCCGTCAATTAGCACTTCGCCTTCAGTGGGCCGGTCGATCCCGCCTATGATATTTAAGAGCGTGGACTTGCCGCAACCAGAAGGACCCAAAATTACCACCAGATCCCCTTCTTGTACCTTTAGGTTTACTCCGTCTAGAGCCCTAATCTCGCCTTCATCGAGACGATATATTTTTCTTACACTTTTTAATTCAATCATAAATTTGACCTAAATAGCATCGTTTTTATCAGTTTTTGCTTGAGAATGTTCATTTCGACCCAAATATAGCAAAAGAGCCGTAATGCCTGGTATTATAAGAGAAATTATTAAGCTCTTAGCAGTAAAAATCTGCATACCTTGAAAGAACAGTAGTGATATCAAAATATTCAAGACATAAGTAACGCCGATAAAAATAATAGTATAAAGCCAAAATTTAGGCTTTCTATTGAAAACCTTAAATCCAAGATAAACCTGTATTGCTCCTGTAATTAATCCAAATGCAGCCTGTGATCTAATATTAAAAGCAGTTGCTCCTATCTGCTTTAAGACTTCATCGGGAATCGGAGCTAATAAAGTCATAACTGTCCCCAGAATACTGAGTGCTCCAAAAATAATCAGAAACACACCCACTACTTTTAAATACTTTGTTTCCTTCATTTTTTCTCCTTATTATTGACTAATTGTAACTTGAAAAAGCACTTGATAAAAGATTTTTAAATGGACAAAGAGATAATCGTGCCAAATCGGCCGGTTTGGCCGCCGTCTTTTCTGTGGGAAAAGAAAGTGTGATCATTACACGAAGTGCAAATATTCGATACCTCTATGTTTTTTTCCAAAACTCCCTTTTGAACAACTATTTTGTAATTAACTTTTACCAAATCAAGATAGAAGTTGCCGTCGTTTATCAAAAAATAATTTTTCGCATCTTCTCCGAAAACATCAAAAAAACTCGTAACAACCTCAACGCCGACTTTGTAGCAACACTGCCCAACGGACGGTGAAAACCCGATTAAAATGTCTTTGGGATCAGAACCAAATTCCGTTATCATTTTATCTATGGTTTTTCCGGCAATTTTCCCTAAAGTTCCTTTCCATCCGGCATGAGCAATGCCAATTATTTTGTTTTTGATATCAATAAAAGATATTGCCAAACAATCGGCAGAAACAACCATTAACGGCACGTTCTTTAGATTTGTTATTAAGGCATCAGTTTCAAGGATTGACGTTTCATAGTTCAAGTTTCCTTTCCCAACATCTTTTTCGGTTACTACATTAACATTTGATCCATGAACCTGCTCCGGACAAGTCAGCTTATTGATATCCAAGTCTAATTTTTCAAAAACAAGACGGCGGTTTTTTTCAACATCATGCATATTATCGCCCACATGCAAACCGAGATTAAGGGAATGAAATGTGCCAACGCTAAAGCCATTACTTCTTGTTGTAACAAATATAGCCGTTTCTTTCCGATTAATTTCCTCAAAAGTGTAAAACGTAAGCTTGTCTTTAACAATTTTCTTCATGCAATCAAACTAACAGAAAATAAGCCAAATTGACAGGCTGAAAGTTAAGTTCAAAAAAATATTGTGACCAGATCTAGGGTTTTCTTTTTTTTATTTACTTTGCTGAGGCTTAGTATATATTAAAGCCAAGCGGTTCTTTAAAAATTGGGGGAGGTGGTTGGTTTGCAAGAGTTGGAAATGATAGACCGCTTCGTTGAGGAGGGGAAATACAAGGAAGCGCTGCAGAAGGTAAATATGCTTATTAGCGCCGGCTCTAATGATTTAAGATTGCAGTTTAAAAGGGCCTTCATTTTGCAGGTTTCAGGGCGACCGCTTGAAGCAAAAATAATTTACGAATACACTATTAGGGAGGATCCGAAAAACTGTTGCAGCCTATATAACCTGGCAGTAATCTACTATCAGTTAGGAAATATCAGGAATGCAAAAAAGTTTGCCAAATACGCTCTACGTTCGTTCCCTTCTTATATCCATGCCCTGGATCTTTTGGCCAGAATGGCTGCAGAGGAGAACAGATATAGCGACGTATTACGCTTAAGCAGACAAATGATTCTGATAGACAAAGACAATGTTCGGGCCAAAAATTATCTGATATTTGCTCTTACAAATTTAACCCGCTATAGTGACGCAATAGAGGAGGGCGAAAAAGCAATTCAGTTTCAAAAGACACCCCTCATTTATTATTTGGTTGGTTTTTGCCATGAAAAACTTGACAACGCAGTTAAAGCAAGAGCTAATTATGAAATTGCCAGTGAAATGGGGTCTACCGAAGCTTCGGATAAACTTAAAATGTTAAAACCAAGACTTACCGTCGTAAAAAACACCTAGGCAACTTTCGGGCGAAAGTTGCCTTTTTTGATAAACCTCGGAAAATTCGTTATTGATTATATAAAAAAATTTGTAATTATTGACAGCCAATTTAAGCGCACCTATACTGATAAAAGACTAAATATAATTCAACAGAAAGGCATTAAGATGAAAAAAATTCTAATTGTTGACGACCAACTCTTTATACGAGAAGTGTTCAAAAAACAAATTGAGCTTTTAGAGAATGTTGGTGTTTTGGAAGCCGCTAACGGCAATGAAGCTATGGGTAAAATTAAAGTTGTAAGGCCGGATCTAATTTTATTAGATATTGTTATGCCGGGAAAAGACGGGCTAGAAGTCCTAAAAGATATTCATGACGATGTTGAGCTTAGAGATATTCCTGTTGTAATAATCAGCTCTCACGCTGAAGATGAAAAAGTGGCAAAAGCCAAAGAATACGGCGCAAGAGAATTTATAGATAAAGCACAATTAAACAATATCGATTTCAACGGCCTAATTAGGAAATATTTGGAAATTTGACCACTGAAAAAAACACCCCACTCTAACCCTCCCCTCAAAGGAAAGGGAATTTAAAGGAAGGGGTGTTTTTTAATATCAAAATCAAATGTCAAATGTCAAAATGATAAGTAAAAATAAAAATTATTTATTTCTTGATACAATTAAATTTAATGTCGCTCTCAGTTAATTGGTTGAATTCGTTATCGTCAAGCAACTTACCAACATCTTTTCGCATAGCAATAACTAACTTACGATATATCTCATCATTTTTTCCAAATAGACTACTCTCAGAATTTAAACTTTCAATTAATTGATTAGAAAGTTGAAAATAAGCGAAGGCAGATGCGATTCTATGACGAGGACCAGCCGAAAGTTTTGGTTCTTTCCAAAAAGAACAAAAATTCTTTAAGGAATTTATGGATTCCGGATCAAGTTCAGGTCTACCTTACTGACCCCGGATAGGTCACAGGAATGACAAACTATGAGATTGCCGCACTCCCTTCGGTCGTTCGCAATGACAGAGGAAAAAGATCCTGAAATAAATTCAGGATGACAAGAAATGAGGGCTTGCATTATAAAAGTCCGGCAATTGACGGACTTTTATAATTCCTGGTTTCTGGCGGCCTGCCCTGGTTCCACTGAGGGGTCACCACGAAGTGAGTTTGCCGAAGGGTTACTGGTTCCTATTTACGAAAACAACTCTTCCGGGGTATAGCCCTTCGCCAGAAGATCCATGGTAATTCCTTTTTTCTTCAACCAATAACTTTTAATAACTTCCTGATCATCCGGACTCAAGCTTATAAAAGTCTCCGGGCTTTTAGAGAAAATATTATTGGCAGCGATTGCAAGATCCGAAGCCATGGCTGCCCGATCCATTGCTTCCTTGATATCTTTTTCTAGGGACTCTAATCTACTTAGGGTTTTTCCAATATCGCTTGTAGTATCGTCAAATTGTCTCAAAAGCTCTTCCCCGGCGGAGCCCATTGAAGCTGCCATTGCTTTTTGATCCATAATTAATTTATATGCCGGGCATTTTCCATTATCAGCCAGGGAATGAATAAAATTATTGGATTCTTGAAGCTCCAAATCGTATAAACTTGCCATGTTTGTTCCTTTCGTTTTTAAGTTGAACCTTTAATTATTAATTAAATGAAATATGCTTTTTGACTAAATCAATTATTTTATCTAATCCCACGTTGGATTTAATAAAGTAGTCGGCTACCCCCAGTTCCCCCGCTTTGTCCATACTTTCTTGATCCGAAACACCAGTTAGGAATATAAACGGAATTTTCCGAAGTTCCGGATCCATTCTAACTTCTCTTATAACACCAAAGCCATCCACATTCGGCATCATGATGTCGCACAAAATCAGGTTAAAGTCCGGTTGCTCTTTCAAAACTTTAAGGCCTTGTTCTCCATCCGGAGCAGCAGTTACTTCATAACCCTGAGTCTTAAGTAGAGTAGAAATTGCTTGAGCAAAAAAAACTGAGTCTTCACAAAGCAAAATTTTTTGAGCCATATATCTCCTCTTTTTTTAATTATATTAATACTTAGTTTCTGTCACAATACTATCAGGAACATTATGCAAATAAAAGTCAAAAATTATGATGGCCTAACTATTACTATTAGGCTTTCCGGAAACAAACGCATGTAGTTATGCAGCATAGCAATTCTGGCCGCACCTTCACTGATTGATCGTTGATTTTTAACAACAGCAGCTTGAGGCGTAATGCCCAGTATCGAACTTTCTACTTTTTCGATAAAATTATTTTTCATACTGAATAAACCGCCAACCAAAACCACCGGAAACGGGTTAGTAAGATCAATTTCCAGCCTATCGATAACCGCTCTGTAAGCGTTGATAAGCTCCCTTACAGTCTGGTTTGTAATTTCGGCGATATCAACTATATTTGAAAGATCGTCGTCATCTATAAGTTTAGACAGCCCTGCAATTTCTCTTACCGGCAAAGTCTCTCTGTACGCCCAGCCAACAATTTGGCCAGCATCAGCCAAATTTAAATAATCTAAAATTTTATGAGTTATGGCGGTCTGTGGCAGCCTGCCGTCAAATTCTTTCATGGCAAGTCTTAAAAGTGCCTGCCCAATGGCAAATGCCGATCCCTGGTCACCCAAAAAGTAACCCCAGTTGCCAGAGGATGTTTCGCGTCCGGTCTTAGAAACGCCGTAGCAGTTAGATCCCGTGGCTGCAATTAGACAAATTCCGTAGGGGTTCTCCGTGCCTGACATAAGACCGGTTAAACCGTTATTTGCAATAATTAAGATCTTAGAACCAAGCGTTTGATCATCACCCGTAAGGCCATTAAAAAATGTCTTTAATCTTTCTTTGTCGGCAACCGTATCTAAACCGGATATGCCGAGACAAGCTGCCTCAAATTCATTGATACTAGTTTCCGGCTGCTTAGATTTCAAATCCTTCTTGGCCTCTTCTACTGCTACTTTAATATTATTAAAAGCTGTTTCAATACTGACATTGTGCAGATTAGCTGTTCCGGCTTCTCCAATTCCAATAACTAAACCGGTTTCTTTGGTAATAGTTGCTTCTGTTCTGGTAGCGCCGGTATCGATACCAAGATATAATCCTGATTTTAATGTTGTAAGCATATTGCACCTCTCAAGAATAAAGTTCTAAATTCGAAACTCTAAACAATTTAAGTTTTTTTAGATTTATTTTTTGCTTATTCTTTTGTAATCTTATTTTTTTTGTCATTTGTATTTTGAATTTGTTTAGAAATTAGAAATTTTTAATTTGAAATTCCTGCCTTTGGCAGGCTATATTGTCATTCTTATTGTTACTATGCCGTTAGAAACATCAAAGGTGACAGCGCGACCGACATTGCCGCCCGTTTCTTCTGCTGCTATTGGAATATGCAAAACATCCAAAGTCTGCTTCACTGCTTCAACATTTCGAGCTCCAACTTGCTGGGATCTGGCCTGAAGTCCGGGAAACATTTCGGCTCCACCAACAATCTTTGCAATTAAGTTTGTTCTCTTAACGTCCTGTGTTTCCAGTTGTTGAACCATGGCCTGTATCGAGATATCTCCGTATCGAAAATCATCTTCGACAATTTCTCCTGTATTGTTAATTGGTCTTCTTGGAAGCATAATATGAGCCAAAGATCCTTTCTTTTGAATCTGACACCATAGGCAAACAGCAACGCAGGAGCCAATACCACTGGTAGAAAGAACTACCGGGCCATCAGCTATATATAATTTTCCCATTCCTATTTCAATACTGTCCACGAAAAATATCCTCCAATGATGGAGACGACTGGTCATTTGCCAGCTTTACGCCTATCGTATCGGAGGATTTCTTGTCGAATAGAATTAAAAACGTACCCTCCGAATTTACGTTTTCAATTCTAAATGGCATTTGAACAGCCAACATATCCATAGCTGTTTCGCCATATTCTATTAAAACCTGGTCAAATAAAGCATTAGCCATACCGGTTGCCAAATTTGGCACTGTAAGCATAATAGGAACATGAAGTGCGTTAGCGATTTCGGTGATAATTACACCGAAAGTAATATTGCCAAATTCTTTCAAAGCCGAGGATCCAAATTCACCCAATATGTTAGTCGTGCCAACATCTTTTCCAACTAAAAGATCGGCGATGCCGTTAGCAAGATCAGAAGGCAAGAAAACAAATATATCGCCATTAACTTCTCCAACAATTGGTATGTAAACGGCGGTAACGGAGCCGGGTGCATTTTCGAGTAATTTCTGAGCTGTCATAATTGGTATAAGGCCGCTTGTTTTTAAAACCAGGTTAACCGGCTTTCTAGTTAGAGACTCCAAGGCCGCGTTTAATTTGGCCTGAATTTTAGCTACTAATTGATCTAAATTCGTACTTGCTTCCATTTCATACCCTCATAATTAATGATTGGAGCGGCAGAACCATCCGCCAGAATTGTAACTCCGGAAAAATAAGTTGATTGTTTTAAAAGCGGACCTAAAGGCTTTACTAAAATTTCATCTTCCGCCACTATTTTATCCACAATACAGCCGAACATTTTATCGTCTCTTTTAATAATAACTATCGTTTTATGCTTAATACTTTCCCTATCTTTCTTTATTTCATCATTTTTTTTATTTGTCTCTGACTGCTTAACTTTTTTGTCGATTAAATTCTGTATCAAAAAATCTAGGCCGAGATTATTTTCTTCTGCTTCATCTTCGATTTCCACAATTTCTGCCTCAAGTTCTTTTTTTCCAAATTTTTCTGCTAAATCAATTAGAGGCACTGACTCTTCATCAACCACAATTACCGGTACATTAGCCGAGAACTGAACAATTGACGGATCAACCTGAATAGATCTTACAACCTCATGACTGGGCATTGCAAAAATTTGACCGTGAACGTCAACAAGCAAAGCCTGCATAATGGCTAAAGTCATTGGTAACTTAAGGGTAAAAGTTGTACCCTGACCAACGACCGTATCTACGTTTATACTGCCTCCAAGCTTTTTTATAGCCTCGTTAACAGCCCCCAAACCCACTCCGCGACCAGAAACATCAGAAACCACATCGCTTGCCGACAAGCCGTCCATAAACAAGAGCTGAGCCTTATCCTTTTCACTCCAACCATCAATTTCTTCCTGAGAAAAAAAGCCCTTATCAACCGCTTTTTTAGAAAGTTTACTCCATTCTATACCCTGGCCATCATCAGCAACATCGCACAAAAATTTATTCTCCTTGGTATAAGCTTTCATTTTTATTATGCCTTCTTCTGACTTACCAGCCTTAAGGCGATCCTCCGGCAGCTCGATGCCATGATCAACGCTGTTTCTAATCATATGAACAAATGGTTCGGTTAAATGATCAATTATAGTTCTATCAACTGTCGTATCCTCGCCCTCAATTTCTAACCTAACCTTGCGGCCAGTTTTCATGGAAGTATCTCTTACAAGCCTTGGCA
This sequence comes from candidate division CPR2 bacterium GW2011_GWC2_39_10, assembly GCA_000993275.1. Lineage (GTDB taxonomy): Bacteria > Patescibacteriota > CPR2 > CPR2 > CPR2 > GWC2-39-10. The sequence continues at coordinate 42,906 of LBVV01000001.1, forward strand.
AAGTATGCAATGCCAAACTAATAGGAAAAAGACGCGCCTGCATCAAATGAAACTGCATATCGGTAACTAAGCGGTCAAGTCTATGTATTTCCACTTTCAAACCAGCATTTTCTTCGACAATTGAGTTATTTTTAAGTTTCATCTTAAGAAGAACTAATTCTTCATTAACAGACAAAAGCTGATCTAATTTTTCGATTTTCATTGTTACCGTCGAAACTTGTTTTGCTTCCACTTTGGCTTCAGCCGCCACTTCTTCCGGTTTTGCCGCAACAGTTTCTTCTTTTTTTACTTCATCGGTTTTTGACACCTCGGAAGCATCATCTTCTTTTGCTACAATTTTTGATTTATCACTTTTCCCAAAACCTTCTGTAGTAAGACCGGTAAGTTCCTTGATTTTATCAATAATGGCCGCTGAATCTGCTTCTTCTTTTCCGGCTTCTATGTTGTCAATATCGGCCGCAATATAATCTATAGCGGCAAGCAACTGATCCGTTATTTCCGCAGTCATTTTTAGGTCGCCGTTGCCAATACCGGTAAATAAGTCTTCAATGACATGAGAAAGCGCTGCAATCTGGTTATAACCCATTGCTCCGCTTTCTCCCTTAAGAGAATGGCCAGTTCGCATTAGTTCGTTTATAAGATCGTTATCTTCCGAATTTTTTTCTAATTTTAATAGCAAATCACCAAGAGCCTGCACGCGCTCCCTAGCAGTTTGAATCCACAAATCCTTAAATTGTTCCATCCCGTCCATACGGATCCTTTGCTAAACTCTATTACAAAAATTAGCACAAACTCTCTATTTATAATTTTACCTTAAGCATTTCTAATATTCTAGGCACAATTTTAGTAAGTGGCAAAACCTCGTCGGCCAAGTTATTTTTAACCACTTCCTGAGCCATTCCGTATACCACGGAAGTAGACTCATCTTGCACCAAAGTTCTGCCGCCGGCATTTTTTATGGCTTTCATGCCCACAACTCCATCGTCACCCATACCGGTAAGAATTACCCCTATAATATTCGAGCCATAAATTGGCGCTATTGAAGACATCATTTTATCAACCGTAGGCCGAAGTTTCCACTGAGGCGGATCGGTATTTAATTTTACTTGAGCAAATTGCCTTCTGCCCTGATGCTCTATATTAAATACCATATGAAAACCGCCCGGCGCCACTAAAGCAAGACCGGATTTAACAACATCTCCGTTTTGTGCTTCTTTAACGGTTATTTGGGCCAAATGATTAAGTCTTTCGGCAAATCTGGTAGTAAAATCTTTAGGCATATGCTGAACAATAACAATGCCAGCCGGAAAATCTTTTGGAAATTGACCGATGATATTACTTAAAGCCTCCGGCCCACCGGTAGAAGAACCAATGGCCACCACTCTTAAAGGATCTAAAAAGCTACTTGCAGAAAAACTGGTCTTAGACTGCTTAATCTTATTTTTAGATTGAGCCCTAACCTCATGAACAAGCTCGGCCCTGACCGAATCAATGTCTTCATCTTTTTTGGGCTTTAGAACAAAAGCGACGGCCCCAGCTTCCAGCAAAGGCACTAAATCCTTAACCATAGCGTCATCCGAACGAGTGAAAACAATTGTTGGCAGTCTTTTGGAATTTACCTGCTTCAATCTTTTTGTTCCCGTTTCTCTTGGCAAAGGAATATCACAAATCAGAACATCGGCACCGGAACGTTTGATTTCTGCTTCCAGCTTCGAATGATCCGAGCTATCACCGACAACAATAATATCGCTTTCCTGACTAAGAATCTGGCGAAGAGCATAACGAACCATTACATTGTCGTCTATTATAAATACGTTCAACTTATCGGACACTACATTCCTCTAAGTTGAGTAAATACATCCTTAATTTCCTGTGGCTGAAAAGGCTTGGGGATAAAAGCGTTTACGCCAAGTTCGTTAGCCTTGTTTACCATTTCCTCTTGACCAACTGAGGTAACAATTACAATTTTTACATTCGGATTTAGCTGCCTTATCTCTTCCATGGCCATGATGCCGTTTTTTACCGGCATAATAATGTCTAGGAAGACCATTTCCGGCCTATTTTCACGGTAAATTTCCACCGCAACATCGCCATTTTCCGCCTCAAAAATTTCCAAATTCGGATCTACTTCCTGCAAAGCCGCCTTAATAATAAGCCTCATGAACTCAGAATCGTCGGTAATTAGTACCTTCATAATTATTCCTTTAAAGATTAAATGCTAAACTTAAGTAAATTATACTACATCAGCCTCTATTTATGAGCTTCCTCGTGTTTTTCCATTATAGCATCAACTTTTTGTGCTTCTTTGTCTTTAGTCATCATTATCTTGGACATGATATCTTCAGAGACCATGGCACCATTGTGAGATGCGCCGTTACTAGAAGTATGAGTAGTTGCGCTAGGAGTGCCAGAAGATACGGCGCTAGAATCAGCCGAACCGTCTATCTTAAACTTGGAAATAATGCTTCTCAATTGTTCGGAAGTGGCGGCTAGCTGTTGCGCAGCTGAAGCTACTTGCTGCATAGAAGATGTAGTTTGCTGAATACCGGCACTCATCTGCTGAGTAGACGAAGATGACTGTTGGGCTACAGCAGAAACACTATCGGCAGCAGCCTCAATTGTATGAATTTTTGCTGCCATATTTTCTAAAGCGGTGATTACTTCAGTTACCACTTTTACCGTATCTTGAACAGCTTGACTACCAGTACCCATTGTAGTCACGGCATTATCGGTAGTGGACCTCATAGAAGTAATTAAGGACTCAATGTCTTTGGTGGCATTTTGCGATTCTTCAGCTAGCTTTCTAACTTCATCAGCCACAACCGCAAAACCACGTCCTGCTTCACCGGCTCTGGCGGCTTCAATGGCCGCATTTAGAGCCAAAAGGTTTGTTTGAGAAGCAATATTATTGATAGTATCAACAATTTTTACTATTTCCTGACTTTTCTCGCCTAAGGTAGATACTGCGTCGGCAGTTTGCTTAGTGGTAGTAGCTAGTTCTTGCATTTTCTTGGAAGCAACTTGACCGGACTCGGAAGCTTTAGCTGATTCTTCATTTAACGCCTTTGCGCCTTGAGAAGCTTCAACGGCCTGCTTGGCTAAACTTTCACCGCCGGTAGATACATCTTGGATAGCAGAAGAAACCTGTTGTGTTGCCGCATTAACCTGTTGGGTAGAAGCCGCCATTTGTTGAGCTGAAGCAGCAATGGCTTGTGCAGAAGCCGACACCTGACCAATAGAGTTACTAACATCGTCAACCATCTTGTTGAAATTTTCAGAAAGAATACCCAATTCATCCTTGCTTTTATGATCTACACGACTAGTGAAGTCACCTGCAGCAACTTTTTTAACAACTTCCATGATCTTAGTAATCGGCTTAGTAACAGATCTTGATAGTAAAAGACCGGTCGCAATTGCAAAAATAGAGCAAAAAACTACTAAGATAATGGATGCTTTGGTGCTTGATGCAGAGGTTGCGTCAGCTATGTCCATGTATCTTTGTGCTTCCGTATTTGACTCCTGAATAAATTGCTTAAAAAGCGGAAGCAATTTTTCTATAGCCGGCCCTGCTTCGTTTTTAAATATTGCCAATACATCCGTTTCTTCATTTGCAGTTCCCTTTAAAGCTATCATTTCCTCGCCAGCTTTATGAAGAGCTTCATGTGGCTCTTCCATAGCATCAAAAGCTTTTTTCTGCTCGGCAGTTAATGCGGCATACCCAGAACCGCCCTTAACCTCATAATACCATTTGCCAAAACCGCAGCCCTTGGGATCAATATGCAAACCGTCCAAGCTTTTTCCTAATATTATATGATCGGTAACCATCTTTACCCATCCGTAATGATCATTAAGCTTCTCGGTTATAAACTGCCCATCCCTTGACTCTTGAAAAGCAGTCTCATTTAAACTACTAATCTGATTTTGATACTTTATTCCGACTAATCCTACTATCGCAACTACGATTGTAACAATAATAAATCCGCCGATAAGTTTGGTTTTCACCGAAATATTGTTTAATGAAAGCATGTTCTCCTCCCGTTTCTCTAAAATTAATTATTAACTAACTATTTTGAGCCTGAGCAGCCACCTTGGTAATGGCTTCTTCGTCTAAAATTTGTCCGAAGTTTAAGATAAGTATCACTCGCTCATCTACAATAGCAACACCATTTATATATTCAGCGCTTAGCTTGCTATCTTGTCCTTGAGAAGCTTTAATGCTGGATTTGGGTATTTTCATAACGGAGGTTACTTCGTCTACCATAACTCCGTATAATGCTTTGTTACTTTCGGTAAGAATAATATAGCGGTCTATATTTTCTGTTTGAGTTCTGGTTAGATTAAATCTTTGACTTAGGTTAATAACTGTAGCTACAGTTCCCCTGACATTGATAATTCCGGCAATATAAACTGGGACATTCGGAAAGTGGGTGATATCTCCGGTTGGAATAATTTCTTGTACTTCTAAAATTGGAGCAGCATATTCTTCGTTTCCAAGCTTAAAAACAACAACTTGTTCTGTTTCATGAGAGTCTTCCATGCTGCTTGTGTTTATGGAGGCAGAGTTTATGTTAGTTTTCGAAGCTTCAGCTTTAGCAGCTTCCGTTGGCTTCTCGGCAATAACGGGATCCGGTACAGAAGCTACGGATTCCACTACAGCAGAAGTTTCGACAACGGGTTTCGAAGAAGAAGTTTGCGGAGTAGCTGTGCCACCAACCTCGCTTCCAACAACCCCTTGCGTCACTGATTCTACCGCCGGATTAGATGATTCTTCTTTTGCTGACTCAGTCTTTATATCCTTTTCGTCATGAGTCTTCGCATGATCTTTTTTGTCATCATGGGTTTTATCTGACATTTACCCTCCTCAATAATTATTGATACATGTTTTTTTACTTTTTTTAAGCGGAAATATCCTTGTTTTAGTATAAGAATGTCTGTTTGGAGTGTCAATAGTTTCGGTCTTCTTTATCTTCTATTTCATGGTCCAGTTTAAATTGTGAAACCAACTTTTCTAGTTGTTCAGACGTGGCTGTTAATTTTTCGGCAATAGAAACCACCTGTTGCATTGAAGCGCTGGTTTGTTGAACACCAGCTCCCATCTGTTGAGCAGACGCTGAAGATTGTTCCGCTAATGCAGAAACAGTTTCTATGGAAGAGGTAATAGTACCGATTTTGATAACAATGGTTTCTAACGATTCTAGAGCTTCAGCGACAACTTGTCCGCCCTCCATGACCGCATTTTGACCGACAGCCATACTTTTTACTGACTCTGAGGTTCTGCTGCTAATTTCAGTTATTAAACCGCCGATATTTTCAGTTGCCGTTTGCGATTCCTCTGCTAACTTTCTTACTTCGTCGGCTACAACCGCAAAGCCACGTCCGGCCTCTCCGGCGCGGGCTGCTTCTATTGCCGCATTTAGAGCAAGTAAATTTGTTTGGGAAGCAATGTTGCTAATTGTTTCTACTATTTGGACTATCTGCTTGCTTTTTTCGCCCAAGGCGGTAACATTTTCAGAAGACTTATTTACAGCATCCGCTAATGCCTGCATTTTAAAACCGGCCTGTTGTGCGGCTTCAGAACCTTTTCCGGCTTGCTGGGCCAAATCCTTGGCGCCGCCGCTCACAGCTGTGGTTTGCTTAGCTAGATTTTGACTAAATCCGGTAGATTCTTTAACTCCGCTAGAAACTCTTTGCGTGGCCTCATTAACATCTGACGCAGAAGAAGAGAGTTGTTTTGCGGTATCGGTTAATATGTTTGTGCTTTCCGTAATTCCAAACACCATACCCCTTAAACTGTTAATCATGGATCCAAAAGCTAAGGTTATTTTTCCAATTTCATTTTTTTCGACATCACTATCAATTTTTATGGTTAAATCACCCTCGGCTACTTTTTGCATGCTATTTCCAAGCTTACTTAATTTTTTAGCAATTGACTTGCCGAACTTATAAGAAACAAAGAAAGCCATCGATACTGCGCCAATACTGCAAAAAACCGTTGTCAAAGCAATCTGCATTATTCCGCCATTATAGTCGTTACGGTAAATATTGGCACCCATTACCCACCCCCATGGAGAATATGTCGTAGTGGTAGTAATTATTGCTTTATTCCTCGTATCTTCAGACGTATCTTTGCCGCTATAACTCAAAACCGATATTTCGCCGTCTTTTTTACCAATTGCCGTTTCTATAACTTTTTGGATAATATTTTGTCCCGTGCTATCCTTCTTGTCTTTAACATTTTTCCCATCTTCCTTTTTTTCCTTGGAAAGAATATAGTTACCATCTTTGTCCAAAATATAGAAATACCCCGAAGTACCAATTTTTAAATCTGAAAGAAATTTTTTGATTTCTTCCCGATAGGCCGTTTCATTAATACAATTCATTAATGCCCCGATGGTCTTTCCGCTCGGATCCTTTATCGGCGTAGTTTCTACCCATTTATTTATGCCCAAAACATTCGTACGTCCACTAAAATTTTCTCCCTTGGAAATAGCCGCGTAAACTAGAGATGTATTGGGGATTGACGTGCCGGCCGCATTTTTGCCGTCACTGGTTGTAACGGTAGTGGAAATTCTTACCAGGCCTTCGGGAGCAAGCTGGAGGATTGCCGAATTACAACTGATCATTGTTTTAACTTTATTTACTATTTTATCGTTTCCGTATATTTTTCCCCCACCAATTTTCATGGTTGGAATTGAAGTTGTTGAAGCAATATTTGTCTCTTGATCCGTAATAAGCAAACTCATTTTATCCAAATCATCTAAAGAAGCCGTACCGGAATTAGAAAATTCATTTTTCAAAATGGTGTGGTCTGTTTTGGCTTGTTCGGTCATTTGCTTATAAATAGCATCAACCATGTGATAACCAAGGTCTGTCTGTTGCTGAATATTCTTAGTTACCAGTTTCCACAGGCCAGCATCGGAACTAAAATAAGTATAAATTCCCCCGCCAAAAACCGGCAAGGTAACCATGATAACGCAAACTGTTAAAAGCTGCCATTTTATACTTAAATTCGAAAATTTTCTTTTCTTCAGACACCCCTCCAAAATCAGGCCGTTCTAACACAAACAATCTAGGCATTTTAATCTAGCTTGACTCTCTTTAGTATAATTAAAGCTTATATACGAAGTCAATATATTTGACTCTCTTGCAGCCAAACCGTTTGGTGTTACAATAAAATAGTAACCTAAAAAAGGAGGAAACCATGAAAAGGTTTGAATTTATTAAACTGATTGCCGGCTCTTTGGTAATTATTGGAGCTGTAATGGCTATGGGCGGCGGTAATCCAAACTGGCTTTGGCTGCCGATATTCGTAGGCGTAATGTTAGCTCAATCGTCACTAACCAAGATTTGCCCCATGGACTTCATTTTGAAAAAACTGGGAGTGAAAGAGTAAAAGCAGGAACCAGTGATCAGAAAACAGGAAACAAAAAAGTCTTTAAGGACTTTTTAGGAAATCCAAAATTCAAATTTTGTGGTTTTGAAAATTAGGATTTAGACACTAGTATTTCGAATTTTAAAAAATCCGGCAGTTGCCGGATTTTTTCTCATATTTCATCCTAATTGGGACTCATCAGTGTCATGTACGGTTGTATCGTCATTCTGAATTTATTTCAGAATCTCATGGGATTCGCGCCTTCGTCCGCCTTGGCGAGCGCCAAACGAGACAGACAGGAATGACAGAACAATACGAATTGGCATATATGAGCGGGGGAACTAAGAACTTGTAACAAACAAGTTTGTTCTTTTTCCCCCGCTTTTTTGGATAATACATTACTTACCTTCTTTACTTTTGACTCCGGGTTTTGAAACGATTTCTTCGACACCTATGGAGGCCAAAAGCGTAAAAGGAACACTCATTGCTTCTGTTTGTGTCGCAAAAACCTTCTCGGCACTGGTCAGCAAATTTCTTAGGACACGAATTTTCATCCAAAGCAATCTTAATTGCCAGTACGATTTCGTCTACGGAAAGACCAGTTGGAGGAATGTCTTTTGCCGATTCCGACCCATTAAGTAGCGCCGTGCTTCTTCCCGACATATGACACCATTCCGGCACTTGTAACAAAGAGTCAACAGCAGCTAACATTTTAAAGTTAGTGATTAACATCTGACCCTTAATCCGTTGTTCCGCATGGCGTAAGATGCAAGCAAGGTCATTAAAACTCATGCCATACTTGTTACCAAAGATCAGAGTGTGACCGTTAGAATTCCTAACAACGAACACCTCAAATCTTTTTGCCCGGGCTGCTCTAGCTATCTCTGTGTTATCAGTGTGAATAACGGCAATTCTGGCCGTTTTCTCTCGATAATTAAAGAGGTGGGTCTCAGCCTTTTCAACTTCTTCCTTTGCCTTTTCATATTCTTTGTCTGAGGCTATAATGACGTCATTAAAGATCTTGATAACTTCCATAACTTTTTTCGAGCTATGGCCGTCTGACTTTAAAGCCATCATTATGTTTGGAAGCGAATCGAATTCCGGATCATTCAAGTCAGCTTTCTTGTGCCATGCATCAAAGATCATGAACGACCAGTTCATGATTTGTTTGTCGGTATAGCCGGCCCGGTGAAGTTTCCTCACCAATGACGCGTAACTATGGTACTCGCCATTGTAGCCAGTATCCGCTCTTTCAATCATAGAAAGAACCGGCTTGATTCGCGGATCCTCTTGCAAGCCAAGCATGTGCGCTAGAAGCGTGGAAGAGCTTTTTGCCTTCTGCTCCGCAGTTCCATAGGCATGCTCGTCTAAAATACCGGCGCCAATACCCATAAGCAGCAAACCCTCTTCCCGAAGAAGGAGGTTAGAGTTTTCTGGGTTTTGTGGGTATTCTTTTCTTTCGACAAAAACGATTTTGGCATCCTTGCTGCCAGGAAAAACTTTCTCGCCAAATTTCTTTGCCATCCACGCAATATAAAAATCATCAGGATGACTAGTCTTATGCAGCCCAAAACCCTTAACCAGATAAACTTCCACTTCAAATCGCCCCCTTAAGCGTAGTAATGTATATTTTTTACAATGTGCATGCCTTCTAACCCTAAATCTTTCGATTGAAAGTCAAAAGACAAAATCTTTAGCTATAGAGTATCATAAATGCAAGCATTTGTCAAGCCCGACCGGCCCGAGTCCAATACAGAATCAAGAATTATGAATTAGGAATTAAGTATAGGAAAATAGAGTAAAGAATAGAGTAAAAAATCCTATATTCTAAATTCCCCATTCCCATTCTTAATACTTTATACTTGATTCTTAATTCTTTTTTGTTAACTGTTTACTGTTAACTAATTGGTTCCCGTTACCTGTTTTGATCACTGTCCCTTACTTACCTCTTCCCAAACTAAAGCAGAAATGCTTTTAATTGTACTTTTGGCACCTTCGAAGGAATCGCCGCTTTTAGTCATTATACAAAGAACATACGGACTTTTTTCGTTATAAATAATTCCGCAATCATGAAGCTCCCTTTTCTCAACGATACCAACGGAATTATAGCCCGTTTGAAGTCCAAATTTATGCGCTACAGTAATGCCTGAGGGAACACCGGCAACAAGGCCATCCTTAAAATCAATACCGCCAAGAAGCTCTAAAGCTCTTTCCGACAAATCGGATCTTAAGTAAGTAGCATTGTACAAAACCCTCAAGAAATAGGAAAAATCATTTACCGTAATGTAGTCTATAACTTCTTGTCTAGGGTAAGCAACCTTTAAATCCTTAGAGGTTTGATCAATTTTTGCTCTGTCTATATTATTAATTAACGCGTAAGCCGCATTATTATCGGAAAACTTAATCATTCTCTCAATTAAATCGATAACCTTGTGAGTTTCCCCCGACTTTACAGTCTGGGCCGGT
>LBVV01000002.1 GCA_000993275.1 candidate division CPR2 bacterium GW2011_GWC2_39_10
ATGGACTTACAGAAGATCATCTCTTCCAATTTATTTATTGGAAGGCATATTTTGACCTAAAGTAGCAACACTTTTTAAGCATTATGCCCGGAATGACACTGTAGTTACTAGAAATTATACATAAAAATAGGGGTCTAGTGAGTAGGTACCCTTTACAAGAAATTTAAAGAAAATCTGCTTCCTTTTCTAATTTTAGCATTCCGTTTGGAATGTTTTTTATAATGTCAATTTTCGTAGCTTTTGGATTTTTTTCCACAGCTAGTTCCGCGGCATACTTAAAGAGTAGTATTGCGGTTGCAATAGATTCTAGAGTATTTTTTGAATTCTGCGATAAGAAAGAAGCAATAATTCCCATTAATACTAACTTAAAGCTATTATTAAAGTGACCCGGCGTTACCAATAGCTTATTATCCCCCGCAATTAAAATTTCATCCTTGCCATTATAAACTATATAAATACCGAGTTCATTGGATAAATTAAATAGCCCTTCTCTAATTGCGCTTCCGTCATTTTCGGTAATCTCTTGCTTGCTACCTATTGAATCGAGCAAGTTTTTGAGTTCTCCCAAATTCAAATAAGTAATTACTGTTTTTTGTTCAAACAGTTGGTTAAAAGGTTTATTAGCTTTTTTTAAAATATTAATGCCAATTGTAAGGGCGCTTATACCACTTCCCGCAACAAATGTGTTACACGTTATTTTGGAGAGAATATTCCAAACCAAATGCATAGTTTCGGCATTTTGGCTTATGCCCGGACCTACAAAGAGTAAGTTTGCTTCTCTTGAAAAGTCATTAATGATTGAAAAGCTATCAACTGATAAACTGCCGGATAAAGTTTCGGGCAAAGGTAGGGAAATTTCTTCGGGAATAAGGCCCTTATACGTTTTTTCTAATGATCTTGGGTATCCAAAAGTTACAAGACCTGACCCCGCCTTAAAAGCACTTTCAATTATTTGAACCGGAATATCTATCTTCCCCCTAGATCCGGAGATAACCAAAAGCCGTCCTCTTGAAAATTTCTGAAGCGGTTTATTCCAAATGAAGTCTTTATAAAGAAGCTTATTTTGATATATTATTTCGATTTTTTTCATTTCTATTCTCGTCCGTTTGTCTTAGAATTTCAAACAAAGCAATTCCGTAGGAAGTTGCTACATTTAATGAATTTGCTCTACCAAGCATAGGGATATGAATTACGTGATCCGAAAGATCAATAATTTCATCTCTTATGCCGGTTAGCTCATTACCTACAATCAAGCATAATGGGAAATCGTATAGAATGTCAGTATAGTTTTGACTGTTATCGGCAATTTCTAATGATACAATTTTTACACCATCTTTTTTCAAATTATTGATAATTTCTAGCGGATTTTTTTTGTATTCCCATGGCACAGCATCTAAGGTCACCAGTGCGGTTTTTCGTAAATCTTCTCTTGGCGGATGAGGTGTAAAACCGGTAAGGTATAATTTTTCTACCAAAGCTGCGTCCGAAGTTCTAAACATGGCGCCGACATTGTGGACGCTCCTTATATTGTCCAGCAACACATAAAAAGGATTTCGGGCAATTTTCTTATAATCCTCGGCTTTCAATTTTTTGGATATTTGTTCTTCGTATGATAGTTTTTTCATTACAAATGTCATTTTAACAGATTAGTCAGTATTTACAAAATATGGAATTGTTTTGAGAGGTCTATGCTACGGTTTTCCCTCCTTTGCTCTGATAGCACTATATATATGAGACTGTTGAAAATTCCCCAAAAAACGTCACTCGGAGCGATCCGGCCCGCCTCGGCGAGTCGTAGGCGAGACAGGCAGCCGCCGGAGAGTGCGGCAATCCTGTTTCGAACGTAAGGAGATTGCTTCGTTCCTCGCAATGACACTCTAAAAAACGTTTTTCAACGGTCTATATATTAGTTGGATATGGAAAGTATAAAAAGAATAAAGACCCTGAAAGATTGTCGTTTGGCTTTCGCCATGTGACTCCCTTTCAGGGTCTATAAATCAAATAATCACTAGCCATCTGAGTGACTGACCGCTAGGCTACATTGTTTGGTACTCGATTGCTGCTATTCCGAATTTGTCGCTTGGCCATATGTTGCTGCTACTCGACGCGGCAGTTACAGAGACGATTCTTGGGTTCTTTATGGTTTGCTCGTTTTCCCCAAGCCATTGGTTCATCTTGTCTACTGCCTGCTTCGTTGCTGTCTCTATTGAATTACCTTCTGCCGTAAATACCTTACATTGAATCACAATACTCCTCCTTCCTACACTGGGATTCCGAATTCAGAAGACGTAGGTATTAAATTCGCAAGATTACTTGCTCCATTTCTGTGGCGCATGGCTACAGCCAACATTGCAGGGCCTACTATTACGAAAAGCGCCGCATGCGCCTTTGCCAACCTCATCGCCCAGTCTCGTAAGAGCTTCCAGAAGACCCTCGTTCTGTCAGCTATAGTTAGCTTGCATGGCGCTCCTAAACTGCTCAGAAAAATTCATCTTAAATCACCTTCTTTCTCTGGTATTTCTAGAACCGATACTCCATCTTAATTCTTGGCTCTCCGTCTCCATATGGATTTTCCATCCGATCAACCGTTTTGAAACCAGTCTTCTGATACACTGCAATTGCCCAAGTGTTTTCGGGATGAGTGACCAGCCAGATCAGCGTAATACTCCTGCTTTGCAGATAATCCACTACTTGCTGGATGGCTATCTTGCCAATGCCCCGGCTTTGAAACTCAGGCAAAACCAACAACTCGTTGATTTCTGCTTCGTTACCATGGAATTTAAAGGAGATATGGCCGGAATTCTTGATACCTACCCGAAGATGATAGACATTACTTGCTTGAAGTTCCTCTGGATCAGTGAGAGAAGGAAAATAAAGTTTTGTTTGATTGGCTTTCTCGTCTTTTACAATCTGTTCCCAGTGCCATGGGTCTGCTTTGACCAATGTAACTTCCATAAACATCCCTCCTTATATAGCCCCATTTATCCTTTACAATGGCAAACTGCCTTCAAAGAATTAAAAACAATTTGCCATTATAAAGCTAGGATATTTTTAAGGTTCAACTGACTGCTAATCATACCATATTTTTGTTAGTTTGACTAGACTTTTAGCAGAGTGGCCGTGTTCCACAAAGGCTTCCATAAATTTATTGACAAAAGCGGTTTTTTGAGCTATTATTCTTTAGTACTAATGGAGCTAAAAAATGGCGCATACAAAAGCGGGCGGTTCAACAAAACTCGGTAGAGATTCCCAGTCTAAACGTCTAGGAGTTAAATTATTTGGCGGTGAGGTAGCAAAAGCCGGCAATATTATTGTGAGACAAAGAGGAACTAGATATAGGGCAGGTAGTAACGTATTGATTGGCAAAGATCATACCTTATTTGCACAAATTTCGGGAATCGTCAGGTTTGGAAAAAAAACTGTGACTAAATTTAACGGTAAAGGTGAAAAAGCCACCATAGTTAATATTGACGAAGTAAAATAATAAAATCTCCCTGTTTTAATTTATTTAAATTTTCTATGGGAGATTTTTTATTTTTTATTAATATAATGGCTGTAAACTATTTCGGCCCAAGATTCTTTTCCGTTTAAAAACTTTTGCAGGTCTTTTTTGGCAACCATAAAGGGTTCTAGGAACTTAGTTTCTCGGACATTTACTTTATTGTTTTCTATCTCGGCGTCATATATAAAACCTATGTGGTGCCTGGACACCTCTTGGCTTTCATTATAAACAAAACCGACGAGTTTTATACTCTTAAATTTGATCTTTGAGGTGTCAATTTCTTCTTCCATCTCTCTGTGCATCCCTCTTTCAATAACGTCCTTTCCCCTCTCTCCGGTACTTGAATCAACGGGGTTTATATGACCCCCAACACCGAAAGTATAGGCCTCGTAGAGCCTTTTTTCTTTGCCCTTAGGAAGCCTTTTTAAAACCAGATACTTGTCTTTTTTGTGGACTAAAACATAAGGAATAATTTGTTTCCATTCGTCGTTAACCTCTGCATCGTCTCTGTCTATATATCTGACCGAACTTCTAATCTTCTTATAAAAAGAATTAATGTTTGTGTCTTTAAAGCCCGTAAAAAATCCGGCTTCTTTAAATGTAAAATCATCGACAGCTAAAACTCTTTCATTAATCTTTTTCAAGTCAAAATTGGGCTCCGGCAAAACATCCAGTTCTATACCTGCCTGTCTAAATGACTCATGGGCTTCGGTATTTGTATAATTTAAAAAACAAACGAATCTTTTTACTCCGGCGTTTACCAGAAGCCTGGCGCAGTGAGAGCAGGGGGATGTGGTGCAATAAATGGTTGCTCCTTTTATGCCGTTTCCGCTTAAAGCAGCTTGAATGATAACATTTTCTTCGGCATGAATTGCCCGACAAACGCTGGTTGTGGATCCGGAAGGAATATTGTTTTGATCTCTAAGACAGCCAAGTTCCAGGCAATCTTTTGCGCCCGCAGCAGCACCGTTATAGCCGGTCGCCAAAATATGCTTATTCTTAACGACAACGGCGCCGACCTTACGTCTAATACAAGTGGATCTTTCCGAAACCACTTTGGCAATTTTAAGAAAATATTCATCTATATCGGGTCTTAATTTTTGCGGCATTTTATTCCTTAATAATATTTACGGAGATATTTGCGCTTATTTCATGGCCGAGTTTAATTTCTATTTCATGTTTTCCCAGTTCTTTTAGGTGAGGTGTGTCTATGTCGTGTTTGTCGATATTAAATCCCTTTTCTTCCAGTGCCTCGTGTATATCCTTAGCCGTAATTGATCCAAACAATTTGTCGTTTTCGCCCGTTTTCACCGGTATTTCGAGTTTGGTTCCGCTAATTTTATCTGCTAAACTTTGGGTTTTGGCAGTAATTTGTTCTTCTTCTTTTTTTATTTTATCCATTTCATTTTGTAAATTTTTAACGTTTTCATCACTCGCTATTTTTGCATAACCGTTTTTAATGAGAAAATTTTTTGCATAACCATCGGCGACATTTTTAATCTCCCCCGATTTCAGATTTCCAATTGATTTTAATACAATAACTTTCATGCTTTCTCCTTTAGGTTTGGTTACGAAGTTGCTAGGTTTCTTAATTTTCTTCGTAACTTCGTAACCTTTTAACTTATCAACTTAATTAATTAACTATACTTTTAATAAATCCGTCAAATAATGGATGGGGAAATTGCGGTCTGGATTTAAATTCGGGATGAAACTGAACTCCAATCATAAAAGGATGCCCTATTAGCTCCGTAATTTCCACTAAGGTTTTATCCGGCGACGTTCCCGCTATTATCATTCCATTGCTTTCCATCTGCTTTATATAATTATTATTAAATTCATATCGATGGCGGTGTCTTTCAGAAATTTTTTCTTGACCATACAATTTAAAGGCTTTTGATTTTTTGCTAACCTGGCATGGCCAAGCTCCAAGCCGCATTGTTCCACCCTTTTTAGTCACGAATTTTTGATCTTCCATAATGTGAATTACAGGATGTTCGGTTTTTTCGTTAAATTCTGTTGAGTTCGCGTCTCTAAACTCTAGGATATTTCTGGCAAATTCAATTACCATAATTTGCATTCCCAAACAAAGCCCAAGATAAGGAATTTTATTTTCCCTTGCATATTTAGCGGCTAAAATTTTGCCCTCAATGCCGCGATGTCCGAAACCGCCCGGGATTACGATGCCGTCTAGGTCTTTGAGTACAATTTCCGGATCCTTTTGCTCCAATAACTCGGCGTCAACCCATTTAATTTTTGCCTTAAAACCGTTATTCCAGCAGGCGGCCTTTAAAGCTTCCGTAACGGAGGCGTATGTATCCCAATTTGCCATATATTTCGCAATTATGCCGATGGTAATTTCTTTTTGAGCGGAATTAATGTTAGCAACCAGAGTTTCCCAGCTTTTAAGATCCGCTTTTTTAGGGGGTAAGCCGAGTTTACCTGAAATATATTCTCCAACTCCGGCTTTCTCTATGTTTAAAGGTATTCGGTAAACGGTGTCGATTGTAGGCAGCGGGATTATGGCTTCCGTTGGAACATCTGTAAAAAGTGATAATTTCTCGAACATGCCCTTTTCCATGGGATGATCGGCTCTTATCATCAGCATATCAGGCTGAATTCCCTCTTGTTTCAATTCTCTTACGCTGTTTTGCGCCGGTTTTGTTTTTAACTCGCCTGACGTTGCCAGGTAAGGTAAAAATACCAGGTGTGCATAAAAAACATTTTCTTTGCCGACAATTCTTTTCATTTGTCTGATGGCTTCTATAAAATGAACACCTTCGTAATCTCCGATAGTGCCACCGAGCTCAACGATTAAAATATCGAACCCTTTGGCAGCTTCAAAAATGACTCTTTGGCATTCTTGGGTTACGTGTGGAATAACCTGAACGGTTTTTCCTAAATATTTTCCCTCTCGTTCGGCATTTAAAATATTATTATAAATTTGGCCGCTCATGATACTGGATTTTTTGGTGAGGCTGTCGTTTATAAATCTTTCATAATGACCAATATCTAAGTCTGTTTCGGCACCATCGTCCGTAACAAAAACTTCCCCATGTTCGCCGGGGTTTAGAGTTCCGGCATCAAAGTTTAGATATCGGTCAAGCTTTTGCAGGTTAACTAAAAAACCGCGGGATCTAAGAATAGCTCCTATGGAAGCGGCAGCAATGCCTTTTCCTAGCCCGGACAATACACCGCCTGTAACAAAAATAAATTTTGTATTTTTATTCATAATTTCCACCTTTAAACAGTTTATAGTTTGGTTTTTATAAACTCAAGGGCTTTTTTTATTACCGGATCATTTTCTTCAAAAATTGTGGCGTCATCACCGGCAACATCTATGTCTGGCGTCAAGCCCCTTTCGTTTATTGATTTATCGTTCGGGGTATACCAATGAGCGGTCGTTACTCTTAAAATTGATGAATCCCCATAGGTTATAAGCTCCTGGACGGAGCCTTTACCAAAAGTTTTTTTACCCATTAAAGTTGCCCTTTTGTGGTCGGATAATGCTCCGGCAACAATTTCGGCTGCCGATGCAGATCCCTCGTTAACCAGAACCACAATTGGAACGGAAGGATCGGTATATTTGCCAAGCCCGCTTGCTTTATGGGATTGAGTAACTTTGCCTTCATTCTTTTCGATTAGAATATTACCACTTTTTATAAACTGGGAGGATACATCAATGGATTTATCTAAAAGGCCGCCGGGATTATTCCTCATGTCAATCACAATGCCCTTAACGTTTTTTGACTTAAAAAAATCCAATCCCTCATCGGTTAATTTTGCTGTATCTTCGGAAAATTTTTTAATATGAAGATATCCGATGTTATTGTCTTTTATGATCCAGGATACGGATTTTATTTCAATTATTTCCCTGGTAATATTGAAAGTTAAATTCTCAGTGCCCCTAATAATTTTTAGTTTAACCGCTGTTCCTTCTTGGCCTCTTATTTTTTCTACGGCTTGGTCTACGGTCATGTCTGTTGTCTCGAAATCGTTTATGGCGTCAATGATGTCATTTGGCTTTAAGCCTGCTTTTTGGGCGGGAGAATCCGGAAGAGGTGCAATAATACTAATTCGGTTCGCTTTCATTCCTACTTCGGCACCTATGCCCGAAATAGATCCGGCAAACTCATCTTCAAACTGCTTAGATTCCTCGGGTGTCATGAAATATGTATACTGATCGCCGGCCGCATTAACCATGCCCGTTATTGCGCCGTAAAGGAGTTTTTGCTTATCTAGCTTCCCATCGTACTTATTCTGGAGGTCTTCATATACTTTCCAGAACATGCTAAAATCGGTCTCTATCGGGCTAAGAGATATTTTTGGTATAAATCCACGGCTTAAATGCAATCGCTCTTGACCGGAAACCCAACCAACGCCATAAAACGTGAAGCAAAGCAAAACTACGGATAAATATTGAAGCACTTTTTTATAATTATTTACAAAATTCATACAAAAAATTCCCCTTTAGACACAGTATAATGTAAAATAATGTAAAATAAAACCTTAATTTGGCGTTCGCTTAAGAATTATATAGTCCTTGAAGGTCTTGTTTTCAAAGTAATGATTTTCGAAATATTCTACCAGTTTTTTATTCTGAAAATACAAACTGTCATTCCCCGCCGGATAGATCACAAATTTTGGTTTTGAGGCCTCCATATCTTTGATGTAAATGTCGGAAAAACCAAAACCATACTTTTCTCTTTCGTCTAGGAGCAGAACGCTTGCCGAAATAAAACGGGATCCGGAATTTCTTCCAGTAAGTTCATAAAAAGTTGCGCCGTAAGTATATGCTATTATTTTGTCGTTCTTGCTGGTGACGGATTCTACATATTCTGAAACAGCTTTATTTTCCTTTGCTTCGGTTGCTACAGGTCCGCCAAAAAAGTTATAGAACTGTTTCATGGACGTTGACCAGGCGAATATTGAGGAAAAAAGAAGTACCAATACTCCGACTTTAAACATTTTAGGCTTGGAATTCTCCCAAAAATATATGAAACCCAGAATCATAAACGGAAATGTTATTAAAAGGTAATAAGGATAAAAGGATCCTAGCATAATTATAAAAATAAAAGAAATTATGGAAAAATAAGAAAGTATTGTAAGCTCCGGTTCTCTATTCTTTTTTAAATTTTTAATTAAAGTTAAGGAATAAAGAAAAAAGGGCAGCACAAAAGATAATAAAACTATTACGAAAACGCCTTGTGGGGATACGTGCCCCGCCCAGGCACTTTTCATATATTTTGAGCTAAAAATAAATGAAGCGGTAATAAAATCATTTACTGCGTTGTTTTTATAGAAATATAGTAACCAGGCCAAGGCGTGCAATACTAAGGGTAGACCATATAAGAATAACTGCCAAATAACTTTTTTTATCGTTTTAAAATTTGTAATTATTATATTTAGTATTATTGGCAAGGAAAATAAAGCAAAGTTACCTTTTAGAAAAAAAAGCACGGAAAAACAGAAGCCGCTAGTTATTAAGTAAAAACTTTTTTTGTTATTTAAGTACCCCAAGTAAGATAGGACCATCAACAATAAGAAGGTAAGACCAAAATTTTCCGTGTTGTTGGCGCTAGACGTAAATTGTGATAAATTTCGAAAAAAGACATAAACGAGCAAAGATATTCTGGAAAGATAAAGAAAATCCGTACCGTTAATTTTTTTGGTAACAATTTGAGCAAGCCTATAAAATAAGAAGCAATCAAAAATAGCAAACAAGGTAAACAAAATGCGGTGAAAAATGATATTATCGCCCATGGAGAGATGCATAATTGCATTGATGACAAATATAACCGGCGGTTTATGATCCCAAGCGCTTATGTATAGTATGCCGCCTTCGGCAAAAATCTTACCAACATAATAAAAAATCCAATGGTCGCTGTCGTACGGATAAAACCACGTAGCTAACCTGGAAAAAATAAATAACAGAACCAGAATAACCCAAAAATAGTTATTATTGGTTACTATTTTATGAAAGATTCTATTATGCAGCTTCATTAAAGAAAAGTAAACGGATTGGTGGTGCCACTATATTTTGGACCATGATAATTAGGTTCATTATATAATACGAATTCTGTCCATACGCTGAAGTGCAAGTGAGATCCGGTAGAAAAACCGGTACTGCCTTCGTAGCCAATCGTTTGTCCCTGGGCAACAGCTTGGCCTGCAGAAACGGCGAATCCGCTTAAATGCGAATAAAAAGTGACCAAGCCGTTCGGGTGTTTTAAGGCTACCCAATTCCCCCATCCTTGTGAATTAAATGATCTTCCAATATCTAAAACTGCGCCATCCGCTGCAGCCTTAATTGGTCCCGGATAGCCCATGGAAATGTCTATGCCATTATGGATATTTCCACCATACGGGCCATTTTTGTTGCCACATTCGGCAAAAGAGGTACATCCATAACCTTGCGTTAGAATACCGGCTGAAGGCCATTTTAAATAGCCGTTGCCGCTGCCTCCTTGATATGAGGAAGCGTAATTTCCCGTAGCACTCGCTATTGCCGATTCATATGCGGCCCATGCCTCGGCTTGTTTTTGTCTGGCACTGGCCAGCTGATTTTGGTAAACTGATTCCAAGCCCCTAGTTTGGTCAAGCAACACCTGCTTATTTTGCCTTTGAATATCCAAAACTTTTTTCTTTTGGTCCTGCTCCGCCTTTAGTGATTCTAGGGTCTCCTTATCTCTTTTAAGCTGAATCTTTTTATTTTCCATCTCGGTTTTTAGAATTTTTATTTTATTTAGATTATCATTAACTTTTTCCTGAATTGCTTCTACATATTCCATTTTGTTTAAATATTCGGAAAAAGAATTTGAACTGGCAATCATTTCTAAGGTTGTGGTGTTGCCGTTAGAATATAGCTCTATCAAATATTCTCTTAAAATTGACTGTTGCGCCTTAATCTCTTTTTCTGTTTCAGCAATCTTGTTGGTTGTTTCTTCAATTGCCGTGTTAGTGGCGGCGACTCTTTGGGCTAGCAAATTGATCTGCTGCTCTACTACGTCAATTTGGTCATCCATTATGTATACTTCATCCCGCAGGGTTTTTGCATCATTCTTTTTTTGAGTTATTGATCCCTGAAGACTGTCTATTTGTTTTTGCAATTGATCAATTTCGCTTTTTTTATCATCGGTATACGAAGCATCAACCTTATTTACCGGAATAAAACTTAAAGAGAGGACAAAAAAGGTAAGTATTATATTGATGCCTAATGTTTTTTTCATTGCCTTTGCAAGTTAATGATTAGATTTTATTATAGCACAATTTATCAACAAGCAACAATAGCTCGTTAAATTATTGCTGCATATGTCCATATAGAGTCATATAGCCATTGCCGTGATTTACCACCTTATAATGACCGTATCCGTTAGGCATCCAGCTATCCGTGACAACAGTGCCCGGGGCGGCAGCGCGTATTGGTGCTCCATATCCGGCGCTTAAGTCTATGCCGTTGTGGAAAGAATAAGCGGCATTCCAGTTTGGCTTGCCGTAATATTGGGTGATGATAAATGCGCTGAGAGGCCAATTAAAGGTGCCATTACTGAGAAGCGGCAACGGATCGACAGCTACTCCGTCTTTGAAGACCGTAAAGTGCAAATGGGTGCCGGTGGAATAGCCGGTGTTGCCTTGATATCCAATAATTGCTCCGGTAGAAACTTGCCCACCATCGATTGATCCGCGGCCGTAGAGCGAAGAAATAATATTTTGGATTTCTCTTTCAGCAGCAGCTTCCTTTTCCCTGGACGCAGTAAGTAGGTTTTGATATCTCTGTTCTTCTCCCAAAGTCAGGTCTAATAATTTTTTCTTTTCGGCCTTTGTGTTATCAAGACTTGTTTTTTTTGCCGTTAACTTAATTTTTATTTCGTCTAACTTTTTATTTTCTTCTTCTAGTCGGGACATGTTCTTATCCAGAGAAGCTTTAATATCTTTGATTTTAGAAACCTGGTTATTAACCTTCTCTTGGAGAGTCTCGGTGTATTCCATTTGATTCATGTATTCGGATATATTATTAGAGCTGACAATCATTTCCAGGGCAGAAGTCTTTCCCTGTGAATAAATTTCGGTCAAATAGTCCTTAAGCAGATCTTGAGCTTGCCTAAGCTTTTTCTCGGTTTTTTTAATCTCTTGGTTTAAGGCTTTTATTTCGCTTTGCAATTTTTCAATTTGTAACACGGTTAGGTCAATTTCTTGGGCTACGGTTGAAATGGCGATGTCGTAGTAACCAATTTGGTCATTTAAGGTATTAACCTTAGATTTTTTTTCCTCCAGACCATTTTCTAAATCTTTAATTTGATTTTGAATTTGGCTCAGCTCATTTTTTTTGCCATCCAGTGTTGAAGCATTAACCGGAATAGCCATGGTAAAGCTAAACAAAACCAAAATAGCCTTTAATATAAGTATTCTTTTTCTAGACATGTAATTCCCCCTAAACATAAGCAATATGAATTTAAAAAGGCAAGGAAGTGGTATATAGACCGAAAACCTTGCTTATTATGCGAGTCTCAAATATTTTCTAATGGCAAAGAAAGAGCTTAAAATGCCAATAAGCGTTCCCAACAAAAATTCCGCCATAAGGACAGACCATAAATTTAATTTTAAGAAATTAAAAATGTTAGCGATTCCAAAAAATTGACTGATGGAAGGCGAAAAAACAGCAAACAACGGGTACATGATGGCAACGGATACAATTGTGCCAATAAAGCCATATATAGCTCCCTCAAAGACGAAAGGACCCCTAATAAACCAATTTGTGGCACCCACGAGTTGCATAATTTCGATCTCTTCTCTTCTGGCAAAAATTGCAAGTCGGACGGTATTAAAAATTATAATTAGGGAAATAGCGGCAAAAACAGAAGCTAATGCCCAGCCGGCCTTTTTGGTGACGCCGGCAACTTTGACAATTTTATCCACAACAGCCTTTTTCTGTCCTTCATAGGAAGGACGGTCAACAATGTTCTTCGTTTTAAATTCATTAATTATAGAAGCTATATTTCCTTGTTTTTCCGGATCGTAAAATTCTACTTGAACGCTGGAAGGAAGTGAGTTGGAGCCTGAATTTTCAAGTGCATCCAAAAGCTTTGGACGCAATTTATACATTTCCCTATAATCTGCAACGGCTTTTTCGCTGGACGTAAAGCTTATTTTATAGACGCTGGAGTCGTTTTTAAGAGCGTCTTCAAACTGAATTACCTGTTCGTTGGTTGCATTTGCTTTAAAATAGATAGACATGTCGGCTTTTTTCTTGACAATATCGGAGCCCTGAGCGATAAGCAGCGATAAAATTGCAAAAAAGGAGATAATCATTAAAGTGATAACCATCATACCGATAGCGGCAACTGTCAGCCAGCCGTTTCTGACAAAGCTTCTTAGTCCCGACCTAATTATTCTTGAAAAATCCACAAGAAACAAAATTCCTCCTATATGGCGTATCGGCCGACTTCTTGATCTTTTGCTACTCGACCCTGATTAATTGTGATAACTCTTTTTTTAATGGCATTAACAATTTCCCTGTTGTGAGTTGTCATGACGACCGTTGTTCCGTATTGATTTATTTTAAGCAGTAATTCAATAATTTCCCAGGCATTTTTTGGATCCAGGTTGCCGGTAGGCTCGTCGGCAATTAAAATTTTCGGTTGGCCGACAACAGCTCTGGCAATACCTACTCTTTGTTGCTCGCCGCCCGATAATTCATTCGGAAAATTATCAGCTTTTGAAGAAAGGCCAACGAGTTGCAATATTTTTGGCACCCTATTTTTTATTTCCTTGGTTGGCATGCCGGCAGCCTCAAGAGCAAAAGAGACATTTTCGTAAATTGTTTTTTGCGGCAGTAATTTATACTCTTGAAAAACAACACCAATTTTTCTTCTTAAGAATGGGACATCCGATTTTTTCAAATTCGTCAAATCGACTCCTCCCACAAATATTTTTCCGTGGGTAGGCTTATCGTCCAGATAGATGCATTTTACTAAAGTTGACTTGCCGGCACCGGATGTGCCCACAATTGTTACGAATTCCTTTGGTTTTATATGCAAATTAATATCTTTTAAGGCGGTTGTGCCATTTGGATATTCTTTGGTTACTTTTTCGAAATATATCATATTTTAGTTCTTTTCTCCCAAAATCTATTAACGGTGGACATTATAAATGGGGGCATTGTAAACGTCAATACTTTTATTTGTTATTTTTGGAAGCTTCATTTTTTAAATATGCTTCAATGAACCCATCTATTCCCCCATCTAGTACTAATTGTACATTAGATGTTTCAAAATTGGTACGATGATCTTTAACTTTTGTGTAAGGTTGCATAACATATGACCTGATTTGATTTCCCCATTCTGCCGAAATAGCTTCCCCTCTTATCTCCGAAATCTTTTCTTTTTGTCTTTTATCTTCAAATGCAACTAATCTTGAATGTAAAATTTTTAATGCCGTTTGTTTATTTTGCAACTGAGATCTTTCATTTTGAACGGAAGCTGCGATACCGGTCGGCATATGGGTTATGCGAACGGCTGAGTCGGTGGTATTTACGCCTTGTCCCCCATGACCGCCCGATCTGAATGTGTCTATTCTTAAGTCATCTTCATTAATTTTTGTGTCGATATCCTCAATTTCCGGCAGTACATCGACTAAGGCAAAGGAGGTGTGTCTGGCCTTGTCGGCATCAAATGGAGAAATGCGGACTAAGCGGTGTACCCCGGCTTCGGATTTTAAATAGCCATAAGCAAAGGAGCCTTTGATCTCTAGTGTTGTGCTTTTTATTCCCGCTTCTTCGCCGGGCGAAATTGAAGTAATTTTAGTTTCAAACTCATGGCTATCGGCAAACCTCTTATACATTCTAAGCAGCATCTCCGACCAGTCTTGAGCTTCTGTTCCCCCGGCGCCGGCATAAATGGACAAAATGGCACTGTTATCGTCATATTCTCCGGATAAAAGCATCTGAAATTCCATTTTTTCAAATTTATTCTGAATCTCAATAGTTTTGTCCTGTATTTCCTTACTTAAATTGACATCGGAGGGTTTGACCATTGATAATAACTCAATTAAGTCGGTTATGTCATTTTTAATACTTAGCCAGTCGGCGACAAAGTTTTTTAAGTCGCCTAATTTCTTCATTTTAATGGCTGCGCCTTCCAAGTCCCAAAAATGGGGGTTTAGGGTCTCATTTTCCAGTCTTTCAATATCTTCTTTCTTGCTGTCGATCTTTAAAATTGAATACCCCTGGTCAACTCGGGTCTTTAAGTTGTATAAAATTTCTTTTGTTTCTTCCATATATTAAATATTATATCAAAAAACGAGCCTCCTATAAAGAGGCTCGTTTTCCTTGGATACTATGATCTTAGTATTTCTTTAGTGATTTCAGTAGGTCTAGCCTGGTTTTTCTCTTTAGGTATCCAGTAATGCCCAAACCGGTGAAACTGAATAATATTGCTGCTTCTCCACCAGCCTTTGGAAGTTCAGGGGTTATTGGAGGAATAGGTGTTGGGGTAGGAGTTGGTGAGGGACAAGGTGTTGGTGTTGGTGTCGGTGTGGGGGTGCAGGTTGGAGTAGGAGATGGGGTTGGGGTAGGTGTAGGAGTAGGAGATGGGGTTGGGGTAGGTGTAGGAGTGGGCTCCTTTTCTTTTTTCTTGTTGCCATAATACACAACCGTTAGCTCATTACACTTGACTTCTAATTTTATGATAGGAGTAGTAGCATCCCAATCTTTCTCAATTACTTCAGTTACTTTATAACTGCCAACCGGAACGTTTTCGAATAAGGCTTCGCCATTTGAATTAATCCCGTTAGATTTATCGTAGTTTGTGCCGGATAAATTCATGACAAACGGTAGTCCCAAAATGCTTTCATTAGAATCCTTTGTGCCGTCGCCGTCTAAATCATTAAATTTTATGACTTTAACCTTGCCAAACTGTTGAGGTACGGTTTTAGCTTTGTTGCCGAATTGAATAGTCGTTACCTTGTTAGCATCAACATGTACGGGAACAGGGTTTCTGGTAGTTGCGACCCAGCTTTTTTCATCGCCTTCGGTAATTTGATAATTACCCTCTTTTACGCCGTGAAACCATGCTTCGCCATTAGTCCCGATATAAACACTTTTGCCGTTTGATAATTTCATGAGGAATGGTTTACCCAGTTTTTGTTCGTTGGTATCCCATTTTCCATTGCCGTTAACATCGTTAAATTTTTCAATTTTTATGGATCCTTTTTCCCATGCCCTAACTTTAACGGGATTTCCACATGATTTCAGGATTGCGTATGATGCGTTTCCGTTTACGTCAATTCTGATCCAAGCGGGAATTGAAGTTGAAACAAAAGAAACGCTTGGCGATCTCCAGTATAAGGATCCTATTCTGACGGAACCGGACATGTTTGATCTTCCGGCTGACAGAACGTTTTTTCCAACAACTTCGTTATTATAAACAACAGTGCCGGTTTTAGTAACCGATCCGTCAACCCAAGAACTAATTTGGTCGGTATTTAGACCAAACTCGTTGACATAAATTTGCTTTAAATCCGTGTGTTTGCCATCGCCTTTGTTCATTTTGTTAATAAATTCATCTTTAGTGTATGCGCCGCCGTACATTACTGAATTAGAATCGTAGTCTCTCGGCGTATTAGTGGTCGCAAATGACGGCACTAATGATGCGGACAACAACGACAAACCAACAAACATATAAAACAGTTTGTCGATTAAGGTCTTTTTTCTCTTTAATTTGTTCATTTTTTTACCTTTCGTTAAATAAAAAACAGGAATTTACCCTCTCCTGTTATCGATTGCTTAACTATAGCATTAATTTAATTATTTGTCAATATTATTCTCTTTATGATTAACGATTCCCATGGAGTATAACAAAATAATAATATAAATGTAATGAATAAATATACAAAAAAATACACCAAAAATGGTGTTTTTGCAAGCACTTTTATAGCAACGCTATGTTAGCAGCAAATAGAAATTATAAGCCAAAAAAGGAATGCTGATAAATAACAAGTATGGATAAATTGAAATTCTACCGACTGCAACTTTTCTGTATTTCATATAAATGTGGCTGCCAATCATGGCTATAAATGCCGATCCTAAATAATAACCGGCATATTCCCAGCCCACGAAAAACGAAATTACAAAAAATAGTGATAGCTCCTCTTTTGACATTATCCCCGGTCTGAAGCGGTATATAAAATACAGAGCAGCTGTAAGCGAGGCGGAGGAAATAAAGCTCATCAGGAATCTTGACTGAAAAATATTGAGTGCAACAACCTTTAGGTAGGCGGGATTTTTAATTGCCTCTGCTCCAAAAAAATTTCCGGGCAGCTTGTATAAATAATACTGAAAAAACATCCAATAAAGCGTATCGATAAGGCTAAATATAAGTACGAATCCAAGTATTAAATAAATGTATTTGATTCTTAATTTTTCTTTCTTTTTTACAAACAAGTAGATTTCGATAGAAATCAAAATAAGGGCAGCTAACGGAAGCCAGAATTTAAATAAATTTCCAAAATATGAAAACAATTTCACGATTTGTTCAGCATTCATACGAGTGATTTTACTAAAAAAAATAAAGATAAGCAAGTCAAAGTTTTGAGTT
The DNA here is from genome assembly GCA_000993275.1 of candidate division CPR2 bacterium GW2011_GWC2_39_10. Lineage (GTDB taxonomy): Bacteria > Patescibacteriota > CPR2 > CPR2 > CPR2 > GWC2-39-10. The sequence goes on from LBVV01000002.1 coordinate 17,092, forward strand.
ACTTAAGTTTCTTTATCATGTAGGTGTTTTTTAAGCGGTAACCTTTTTTTCTGTAGTAGTCTCTGACTCCAATTCCGGAAATGACGGCAACCTTATCGATGCCCAAATTTTTAGTGAGTAGCTCTGCCTCATCAAGCAAGCATCCGCCCAGTCCACGATGCTGGACGCTTCCTTTTTTGCTAAAATTTGTAACTGCTCCGTAAGTGTGCAATTCTCTGACAATGGCCGCTTTCTTTAAAGCTGCTATAAAGGGATATGAGGGGATTCTTAGCCTTAGCATTGCGTAAAGACGATTATTTTGGTCAATATATTGCAAAAAATATTCAGTTCCCCCAGAGGCTCTATAAATTATGGTTTTTAAGGTTAAGCCTTGACTGCTGGGGTTATCTCTTATTTCACGGCATCTGATACATTTGCAGCGAACTTTTTTTGATACTACTTCCCTAATATTGGAGGTCTTGCAACCGGCAACAATTGAATTTGCCGGAATGTCGCGACCTAGCCTTTGTATCCTTACATATTCGGGTACAATTTTTTTAACTTCTATGAGTAATTCAATCAAATCATGATCCGTCAGGGGTTCATATTTTTGCTTCTCATATAATTCAAATAATTTTGTATTTTTTAAGACAACACAAGGATAAATTTTTAAATAATCTGGTTTAAATCTTGGATCATTAAACACCTTTTTGATATTAATTAAATCTTCATTCAAATTTGAACCGTAAAGACCCGGCATCAGATGATAACAAATCTTGAGTCCAGAATCCTTTAATAGTTTTGTGGCATTTATAATATCATTTGTCGTATGGGTTCGATTATTTAGACTTAAGATTCTATCTGAAATGTTTTGAACTCCAAGCTCAACTCTTGTAACTCCTAGTTTTCTTAAGAATATAATTTCTTTTTCGTTTATCCAATCTGGCCGAGTTTCTATGGTAATCCCTATAATTCTGATTTTTGCCTTCTCGTTCTTTCTTTGCTCTTTTACCAAGTCATAAATATCATTAGGGGCAAGCTTACTTGGCCATGAATTTGCCCGTGCAAAGCAAGCTGCTATAAATTGTTCTCTGTATTCATTCGGTATGTTCGAAAATGTTCCGCCCTGAATAATTAGATCGACTTTATTGGTTTCATGTCCTGAGAAGTTAAGCTGGCTTAACCTTGAAAAAAATTGTTCACTGGGATCAAAATTATTACGCTGTGCTCTCATAATGCCGGGTTCGTTATCTAAATAACTTTTAGGGACTCCAGTCTCATTCGGACAAAAAATACAATTTCCGGGACAGGGATGAGGCTTGGTGAATACTGATACGGGCACAATGCCGGAAAGTGACCGCACTCTTTTTATTTTTATTAAATTTAGCAGATCGCTAGAAAGCCTAATTTTGTCTTGATGATCGTAAACCCATTTTATAACCCAATAAGGAACCGTGTTTATTTTATATTGCGAAGAAACTTCTTTTATCAATTTGTCTGCCGACTTGCAATTTTTAAGACCAATAAGTATATCCAAGCCGGCTTTAAAAAAAATTCCTTGCGGTTTGGGAAAGTTGTCCGGGAATGTCATGGTTATTAATTATAAAGCAAAAAAAGAGAAAAACAATTATTTCATATGGATAGTTAATGCTTTTAAGTCGGTTTTTATTATCCAATAATGAGCGTTTTTAATGCTCATCTCTTTCTCGGATAATGTGTCGGTATTCTCAAAAAAACTTCTGATAACTTTTATTGGCCCGCCGTGTGAAACAATTAAGATATTTTCAAAATGCTTGGCATAAATTTGATCCGTTAAAAAATCTCGGACTCTACCGCGCAAATGGTAGAATGATTCCCCGCCTCTGGGGGTAAATTTTTCTGTGTAATCAGCCATTGTCGTACAAGACTCCCCTTCCATGACGCCGGCATTACATTCTTTCAGCCTGGAATCGAAAACAACCGGAACTCCCTTGTGGAATTTCTTGATTTCTGCAACCGTTTGACGAGACCTTTTTAACGGCGAACAGTAAATTATATCGAAATATACATCCTTAAGGCTAAGGGACATCATCATGGCCTGTTCAAGCCCAACATCATTTAAAGGAATATCTAATTGTCCGGTAATTTTTTGCAGTCTATTGTATTCGGTTTCGCCATGTCTGGCCAGATAAATTGTTTTACTCATCATTTTTTTTGAAAATATCCCAATTATTGTTTTGTTTATTGGAATTTTGCTTTATGTGCGACAATTCTTTTAAAATTAAACCACTATCATTTTTAAGGTCATTGGTAATAGCTTTTAAGGAATAATCAGAAGGTTGTTCTGCTTCCGGCCGCAGGTCCCGCTTCTGGGCCTTAAAAAAAAGTATGAGCCCGATAGCAGTTGCTAAAAAAGAAATAACCGAAAGAGTGAAATTTACAAATGGAGCATCATTTTTTGGGGCAATCGCGCCTTTTACTTCGGGCATTGTTATTGTAAATTCGTTAGAAATTGATGTTAGCTCGCTAACTGCCTTAATTCTAAAAAAATAGATGTTTGATGGCGACAAATTTCGTATTAAAATTTTGCCCTCTCTTACCGGTTCGAATGTGCCGGTCCGATACTTGTAACTAGAAGCAAAATTATCACTATGATGGGAGGAATTATCGTACACTACTTCGGCAAGAACAGGATAGCTGGATTTGAATTTAACCACGACTTCCCCGTGCCCCAAAGTTTCATAACTGATGTCCCAGATGTAAGGCGGATCGTTTGGAAAAATTTTTAAACCGTCAAAAGAAGTTTCGGCAAGGTAAGAGAAAAAAGCAATTCCGCCCTTGGCGTATTTTGGGTCTGCCTTAATTATGTCCGCTTGATCGTCCCAAAATATTCTCGATCCGTCAATTTGGGCATAAATTTCCCCATTCCTCTTTGCCGTTAGAACAATTGAATAATCTTTATTCATTTCCAGGGTGGTTGATTTAGTTTTTAAGATGTTAATCTTGCCATCAACAAATTGAGATATTAATATCTTTGACTCAGACGGCTTAAAAGAGAGTCTAAAATAATTCTTTTCGTCAGCTACCCAAAAATCAAAACCGGATTCGCCAAATCGTTCTGCATTTACAAATTTTATTTTAGAAACAAGATGATAATCAAAAAAATTAACAAACCTGTCGGTTGACAAAGTAGTTCTATTGTCTTTTAGCGTTAATAAATTTCCATTAATATTGGCGGGGTTATTATTAAAGTCAATTAGGTTTAAGGCCTTGGTGTATCCGTGGTCATATGGAATATACAAAGATTGGGCATAAACCGTTTTTGCGCCCGAGATAATACAAATGCAAATTAATAAAATCTTAAAAAATTTAACTAATCCCTCCTTTATCTAATAATAGTTGGTAATTTAAGTTACGGCAATGTTATTTTACTTTAGTTTACTCGCCAATCGCTTGAAGGATAATTTCTCGTTTTCGAGGTCCATCTAATTCCACAGCCATTACTTTTTGCCATGTTCCGAGCGCCATTGATCCTTCGCTAATTGGAACGGTTTCACTGGTTGATAAAAGAAAGTGCCGGCAATGAGAATGGCCGTTTAAGCACTCCTCGGTTTCCGATGAGCAAACCAGATTTTCAGTTCTTATTTCCAAGTCATTGTGTCTATAATACTGATTTTTTGGCAGCAATTTGTTTAAGAATTTCTCCATGTCATTAAAGATGCCGGTTTCTTTCTCATTAATTCTTATGGCAAGCGTAGTGTGCTTGGAATAAACAAGCAGCTGACCGATCATAATTTTGCTTTTCTTTAAGAAAAGTTCAATTTCGTTCGTTAGGTCGATAAATTGCAAATTATTGTTAGTTGAGATTTTTAAAATTGTTTGTTTGATTTTCATAGAATCTATTATGGCATAAATGATAAAAAATTCAAAAAATTTTTTAGGTTAGGTTTTTGATTACCTTTTTGTTTTCAGGCTTTCTAACATCAGAAGTTGATGGAAAAATTACCGTAAATTGTGAGCCTACTCCTTTTATGCTATCAACCATTATTGTGCCTTTCATGACCTCTATAAGTTGTTTGGTTATCCAGAGTCCAAGACCCGTTCCTTGTATTGCTTCTGTGTCGTCGTTTCTAACGCGATAAAACTTGGAAAACAAATTTTTTCTTTCCAACTCGTCCATTCCAACTCCGGTGTCTCTGATACAAACAGAGTGTCCCTTGGCATCGCTTGCGATAATTATTTCTACCTCCCCTTCCTTGGTGTATTTAATTCCGTTGCCCACTAAGTTAACTAAAACTTGTTCAAATTTTGCCCTGTCCAAAGAAGAGACAGCCTTTTCGGTTTTAAAGGTTTTAATGAGTTTTAGCCCCTTTTCCTTTGCCTGTCCTTCGTATTCATTAAAAACTTTATCAACCAGTTCCAAAATATCGACTGGTTCAAATTCCAATTTTATTCTATTTTGTTCAATTCTTGAAACATCCAAAAGGTCTGACACCAACAAATTGAGCCGGTTGGTGTTGTCAAAAACCTGATTCAGCATTTTCTTCTGATCGGCTTTGGGTATTTTGTCATAGTCTTCTATAATCATTGACACATTGCCTTTAATTAAAGTGAGCGGTGTTTTTAGCTCGTGCGAAGCAGTTGAAATAAAGTCATCTTTCATTTGGTCCACTTCTTTAAGCTTCTGAAAAAGCAAAGCATATTGGAACAACCTGGCATTACTCATAACTAAAAAAAGCACAATTATGACAGTAACTACCAGTATGGCAAATGCTTTTACTAGGGTTTGTTGATTGATGTAGTCTGTACTGGCGGCAGAAACCCAGATATTAGCCAAATAGACATAATCTCCCTTGGCATTTTTTAGAGGAACAATTACTTGAAATAGCCTTTCGTTGTAAGCTATCTTTTTTTCGCCATATTTTTTATTTTCCGGCGATGTAATTTCTTGTGCAAAAGCTCCATCGCCAAACCAGGCCGTGCCTAGCAAGGTTCTCATTTGGCCATCGATATTCCTTCCAACTTCTAAGCTGTCTATGCTTGCTAAAACCTTAAAATCATCGCCAATTTTATTGATGATAGCTACATATTTAACCTCGCTTGTGACGTTAAAGAAAAAGTCAATTTTGCTTTGAATTTTTTTTGGATCACTAAGATCATCGGAAATGGAAGTATTAAGGCCTTGGGCGGCAATTATGGCTTTATCTCTTAGGGCGGCATCTAAGTCAAATTGTTGCTGGCGTAGAACGACCCAAGTGTTAATGGCCATCATGAACGGAATTAAAATAATAATAAACAAGCTGTATATAACTTGCTTATTATTATTTAGAAAGCTTAAATACTTATTACCATTATTGTTCATTTTGACGTTTTATGTGGTTTTTTGAATAGATGTAAAGAAAAATTGAAACAATGAGAGTAATTAATGCAAAGACTCCGATACCGTAATAAAGCAAGTAGTCTTTTTGTTGAACAGTATTGGTGTTTGCTTTTTCATTACCGTTTGCAGCAATAGCTTCACCGGAACCGACTACAAAATCCACCGGATTACTTCTTTTTATTAATTTTCCGTCCTCGTCTTTAACAGCCACGTAGACCTGATGATTTCCCGGAGCTACCTTCTTTTTGTCTAAATCGTATCTCCAGTTTCCTTCCTTGTCGGTCCGAACTTCAACTATGGTGGGGTCCGAGAAAATATAAAGCACCACTATTACATTCGGGTCAGTTTTTCCGGAAAAGGAAATATACTCTTTTTTATTATTGATATCTGTTGCGGTAGTGGGTGAATTAACGGTTACGTCACTACTTATGGCAACTGCTGTAATAATACTTTTTGCCTCCACGGTTTTCTGCGATTCGGTTGGAGAAGGAGAGGCTGTGGGTTCGTCTTTAGCCGTTGTGCTTGGCGATATGGTAGGTTTAGTTGATGAATTTGCGGTAGTGCTATCTGTCGTTTTAGTGGGGGTTGGTGTTAGGGTTGTGTCGGAGATGGGCAGCGTTGGTGTCGGGCTTACCGGTTTTTTAAGAATAATTTTATAACTCTGCAATTGTTCGGCAAGCGGCCAGCTAATTTTGGTAGGAGTACTGGCGCCATTTAGGGTGCAATAATAATTTCCTGTCGGCCGAATGTAATAATTACCGGNNGTAAGATGTCTTTCACTAAAAGTTATCTTGCCCAAACTAATACCCGTTGCCGAATCAAGCCTGCTAAACACCGGACTGGCCGTTTGACTGCCCCCTAAAGCATTATTGCTAGAATCTTTTATGTCATACTTAAATGTGATTTCATTTGAATAGCTCCCTCCCCCAACGTACATAGGAATTTCATCAATAATTACCTGGTAGGGGCCGGTTGTTTCTTGCCCATTAATAGGCGAAATAACTTTTGGCTCGAAATTTCCGCAACTGTTGGTCTCGGTTATTGAAAGTGTTTTATCTCCAACGGATCCCAAAACATAACCGTAGGCGAATAATGAAAAAAGCATTGTTAAACAAACTATATAAGTAATTTCAACTAACAGGACCCTTTTATTATTTTTCTGTTTTTTCTTTTTCATAAACCCTCCGCTAATCTTTATCCCAGTTATCGTTAATATTATTATCTTCTTTGGCTGTCGTAAAATCAATATCCATGTATCCCTTATTTCCGCTGGCGTCATAACCAAATATGGACAAGGTGTGTTGCTCTTGATCTGGACTAATCATTTTTCGTTTAATTTTAATATTTAGCTTATTGCCGTTAGCGCTGCCTATCAACTTGCCGTCAAGATAGGCTTCCATTTTTGTAACCATAGTATTGTCAGTTGCCTCTGCTCGGATATAAAAACTTTTTTTGTGATGACTGTGTTTTAGCGGACTTGTTACCGTTATCATGGGGGCTTGAGTGTCAATAACTCCATTTTTTGTGGTAATAGTGATTCTGGCTTCACCTTTATTATGCCTTAGGTCCTCGGCAACCGCTTTAATAATATGAATACCATCAGCCAATTTTCTGGTATCCAGTAACGCAACGAACGGTCTTTTTTTATTATTATCCAATGATACGTTATCAATATAAAAGTCTACCGACCTTAGTTTAAAATTGTCCCAAGCTTTAACCTTAATTTCTGTCTTGCCCGTAATGGTATCTCCATCGTTTGGAGCTAATATGTCAATACCGGGAGGAAGCGTATCGTCCGAGTTGTCATTGTGGATAACAAAATCGACATTTTTTGAGACACAATTATCGTATATATCACATGCCTTAACACTTAAAAAATGCGGTCCGTTTTTGTAGTCCCCAGTGTTAAAATAGTATTCAAATATACCCGTTTTCGATGTGTATTTAAGGGTGCCATCGAGTGAAAGCTCTACATTTTTTATTGCCGTATTATCTGTAGCGCTAATCCGCGAAGTATAATATCCGGCAATGACTTCATTCTGAGTAGGCTTTAAGACTTGAAGTGACGGTGCGTCTTTGTCTTCCGGAAATGTTTCGCCGGTTAACTCGTAAATCCACTTTCGACTGGCAGGATCTGAAGGATACCCAACATTAGCTGCCGCGCCATGTTCCTTAAATGGAGAAAACAAGTATTTATAATCTTCAGCTAAAATTTCTTTATCACAATAATTCCAACCAGCGGAATAGTCGGGCTTTACTACTGCGCTGTTTAATGGTCGCAGTTGATAGTATTCGATGGGCAAAGGCTTATCATATAAAATTTGCTTGTCGTTTAAAATATAAAACAGTGTAAAATGATGGCCGTACTCATGCGAAAAAACGTTTTTGAAATCGTAATCAGTTTTGGCGATATAGGCATTGATGAAAATGGTGGAACCGACATTGGATATTATCCCATTGTCTAGGGTATATGATAATAAGGTTGCGCCGGTCCATGAAGCCGAGGCATCTTCAATAACAACTATGTTGTGTAAAGCGGCAATATCTCTTGGGCGCCAAAGTAAAGCTGATTTTAAATATTCTTTTATAACGGTTTCTTTGTCGCCATACTTGCCGGTGCTGTCAATAAAATTTAGCGAATCGGGTGAGTCCGGAATGGATGCGGCAATGGCGGCCGGAGTTTGGTTTAAGTAGTCTTGTTCGTAAAAAAGTATATTGCTTGTTATTTTAACGTCGGAGTAAAAGTACCATACAAGATTGCCTTTGCTGTTTATTGCGGTATTGTCCGTGCCGGTAACAGATCCGTTGGGATTATCGTTGTAAAGGGTTACATTTTCAAAAAAATTGGATGATTCAAGAGATGTTCTTATGGTGTCATATTTGCTTTGAGGGAGAGAAACAACATATGCAGAATTTAAATTCCCGATATCAATATTAGTAAAACCGGAAAGCAAGTATTTGACATCCGAGTCTTTAATACCCGCTTTTGGTTGTGCCAGTAAACTTACTCTTCGATCGTATTTTTTGATTCCGGATGTAGAAATGGCGGTATTTAATATAAAAAAGGAAGCAATTAAAAGGCTACTAACAAAACTTAAGATGAATAAGCTTAAGATACCCTTTTTGACTCCCGAAGAGTTAGCCGGCAGCTTGATTTTTAATTTCAAATTTCCCTCCCAAGATTAGTCCCGATAGTAATAAGTTAATGAAATTTTAAGCTATTGTCAAGAATCACCGGTTATTTGCCGCAACATTTTTTAAATTTTTTACCGCTTCCGCAAAGACAAAGATCGTTTCTTCCGACCTTTTCGCCGTGATTAAGTTTCTTTGTTTTTTGAGGCGCGTCTTTTGACCTGCCAACAGATGACTTTTTAGCGGCTTTAGTAAGTTCCGTTTCGGTAGATTCGGCCGGCCACTCCCTTTCAATTACAACTTTATAGATGTTATAAACCACCTCGGATTTGATGGCCGAAAGGAAGGATTGAAACATGGTGTAGGCTTCATTTTTATATTCTACCAAGGGATCTTTTTGGCCATAGCCCCTTAAACCAATGCCCTCTCTTAGCCTATCCATGGCGTCCAAGTGATCAATCCAAAGCCCATCGATCGTTCTTAAATATATAGCTTTTTCAAGAACCCTCATTAGTTCCGAGGATTGTGCGTCTTCCTTGCTTTTATAGGCCTCAAGAGCAGATTCCTTTAAGATTTCTTTGATTGAATGGGCAGATGCATTTTCAATGGTTTTCTTTAATGACTCCGGTAGTGGCAAAATACCGTTTACAGATTCAAAAATCTTTTCCTGAACTCTATCCTCGGATAAGCTTTCGTGGGCGTCAACAATTTTCTCTATTTCATCCTTAATCATTCCCAAAATTTCCTTTTTAAGGTTTTTGGATTCTAAGATTTCCTTTCTTTTAGAATAAGTAAATTCGCGATGCTTGTTCATAACATCGTCGTATTCCACCAGATGCTTTCTAATGTCAAAATTATGGCCCTCTACCTTTTTCTGGGCAGACTCTAAGGATTTAGTAACCATTTTGTTTTCAATGGGTTGATTGTCCGGAAGTCCAAAAGTGTCCATAATTTTAATGACTCTTTCAGATCCGAATATGCGCATTAAATCATCCTCCAAACAAACATAAAACTGAGATGATCCGGGGTCGCCCTGTCTTCCGGAGCGGCCTCTTAACTGGTTGTCAATTCTTCTGGATTCATGTCTTTCCGTGCCTATAACGGTAAGCCCTCCAAGGCTCGAAACTCCTTCTTCGAGCACAATATCAGTTCCTCTGCCGGCCATGTTGGTCGCAACCGTAACTGCTCCTTTTTTGCCGGCTTCGGAAATTATCAACGCTTCCCTTTCATGGTTTTTAGCATTAAGAAGCTCATGTTTAATACCGGATTTTAATAACAGATGCGATAAAAGCTCGTTGTCTTCGATGGAGATTGTGCCAACCAATACCGGCTGTCCTTTCTTATTCCTTGCTTTAATATCCTCAACGACGGCATTAAATTTAGCCTGTTTGTTTTTGTAGATTTTGTCGTTTAAGTCCTTTCTAATCATATTTTTATTAGTAGGAACAATAACAACATCAAGTTTGTATATTTTGGCAAACTCTTCGGCTTCAGTTGCAGCCGTACCTGTCATACCCGATAATTTATTGTATATTCTGAAATAATTTTGAAAAGAAATGGTGGCAAGAGTTAGGCTTTCTTGTTTAATTTCCACGCCCTCCTTTGCCTCTATGGCTTGATGAAGTCCTTCGGAATAACGTCTTCCGAACATTAAACGTCCCGTAAACTCGTCAACAATAATTATTTCTCCATCCTTAACAATGTACTCTTTATCTTTTTTATATAAAGCCTCGGCTCTTAAGGCTTGCTCGATATGATGAACTGTTTCAATGCCATGGCTTTCGTAAATATTTTCAACGCCAAGCATCTTTTCCAATTTTGATATTCCTTCATCGGAGAGGGAAACTGCTTTCATTTTTTCGTCAATTTTATAGTCATCTTGGGGCTTTAGCTGTCTAACCATTTTCGAAAATTCATAATACTTATCGGTTGCCTGTTCTGCGGGAGCCGAAATAATAAGCGGTGTTCTTGCTTCGTCAATTAAGATTGAGTCAACTTCGTCGACTATCGCAAAATTTAATTTTCGCTGAACCATTTGTTCGGTATTTTGCACCATATTGTCTCTTAGGTAATCAAAACCAAATTCATTATTTGTGCCATACGTAACATCGGCGAGGTAAGCTTCTTTTCTGGACACCGGACGCAGGTTTTTAGTTCGATCATCAATGGAACTTGGATCTTCATATTCTTCGTCATATAAAAAAGATTGTTCGTGAACTATGCATCCGATGGATAGTCCTAAAACCTTAAATATGCGACCGTTCCAACCGGTGTCCCTTTTTGCCAGATAATCGTTAACGGTAACTACGTGGACGCCTTTTCCTTCCAAGCCGTTAAGGTACGAAGCTAACGTTGCTACCAAAGTTTTTCCCTCACCGGTTTTCATTTCGGCAATTTTGCCCTGATTTAAGACAATGCCGCCTATTAGCTGAACATCGTAATGTCTTTGCCCTAGAGTTCTTTTTGAGGCTTCTCTAACCAATGCAAAAGCTTCCGGCAGTATGTCTTCTAAGCTTTCGCCTTTTTTCAGACGTTCTTTAAAAACATCTGTTTCTTTCTTCAAATCCTCATCCGTTATTTTTTTATACTTTTCTTCCAGACTGTTAATTTTTTCAACAGTAGGCTGCAGGCGTTTTATTTCTTTTGCATTCGGGTCGCCAAATAGTGTATTTAATATGGTCATTAAGTTTTAAACTCCTAAAATTATATTTCCGCTTCGCCGGCCAATGCGTCCACCTTTAAATTGTCAGACTGGGCCATTTTGTAGCTGTTTTCGTATGCGTTTATATCTACGTAAATTGGTTCATTATTTGTTGCCGGCGGTTCCGGCATGTTTGCAGCAGGCGGCGTTGCCGCAATATTCTCGGAAGCTATTTGTTCGATGGTAGGGGCAGGAGCGGCTTCATAAGCTTCGATTCGAGGGGTTTGTTCTTCATCGCCAAATTTTATTTCTTCGTCCATTATTTCCTCCTAGTTAAAATACCTTTTATAATTTCTCGATATTTACCGCCAGAAATTTTATCTTTTTTTTGTCTTTCCAAATTAATTTTTGCTCTTTCCATAGCAATGTCGATAGCGGAATGCATTTCATCCCTCGATTCTTTAATGATAATATCTTTACCCGGCCTATCTATAATAATTTCCGCCGTATTAATAGAGCCTTTTCTGTGATGACCATCATCTACAGACAAAATCACCTGAACTCTATTTATTCTTGCATCATACTTGGAAAGCTTATTGGCTTTCTCTTTAACAAAATTTTCAAGAGAATCCGTTAACTCAAAGTCTTTGCCGGTAATTGAAATGTTCATTAACTTCCTCCTATCTTTTTATAATTTTATCAAAACCCAAATACTTTACCAATGCTTCCGGCATATTAATGCTGCCGTCTTTTTGCTGATAATTTTCAAAGATTGCAATTAAAATTCTGGGTGAAGCGATCATGGTGTTGTTTAGAGCATATGGGTGAACCAGTTTTCCCTCCCTTGTTTTATATCTAATGTTTAGCCTTCTTGTCTGCCAGTCGGTAAAATTTGAATCGGAATGGGTTTCCCCGTAAGCATTTCTTGCGGGCATCCACGTTTCTAAGTCATACATGGCATATTTACCGGCTCCCATGTCGCCGGTTGCAATGGATAATACTCTATGCGTCAACTGAAGCTCCGTAAGCATTTCTTCGGCTGTTTCCCTAAGTTGTTCCAGCCATTTCATAGACTCGCCCAAATCAGCCGTGCAAAGAATGACTTGCTCTACTTTCATAAATTCATGAAGCCGATAAGCGCCTCTCGTATCTTTTCCATAACTACCCACTTCCGATCTGTAACATTGCGAGAAACCGCATAACTTAATTGGTAACTCTGCCTCATCCAAAATTTTGTTGGCATTGTATGCAAGTAAAGACGGCTCAGCCGTACCTACAAGGTACAGAGGGTCTTTTAAACACTCATCTTTATCCGTTCCCGCATTTGCCACCTGGTATGTTTCCGTTTTGGCAAAAGGAAACTGACCACTTCCGGTTAAGGCAAATTCTCTAACTAAGGTTGGCGGTATCATTAACGTAAAACCTTTTCGTTTTAGTTTGTCCAAGGCCATCCACATAAGAGCCATTTGCAGAAGAACAGCTTCATTTTTTAAATAATATCCCCTAAAGCCGGAAACATTTGTTCCCTCAAGAAAATCGATTAGATCCAAGTTTTTAGCAAGTTCAATATGATCTAAAATGGGAAAGTCAAATTTAGGAAGTTCTCCCCATTTCGATACTTCTTTGTTGGCAGATTCGTCACCAACGGGACTGTCAGGCGAAGGGATATTGGGGACTCTAAGCATTAAATCCTCAAACTGATCCTGAATTTTTCTTAGTTCGCCCTCTTTCTTGGTTAATTCCTCTTTTATTTTCTTTATCTTTTCAATTTCTTCTTTAGACGGTCTTTTATCGGATTTTTTTTCGGACCTTAAATTATCTACTTCTTTTATTAGCTCAACTCTTTTCATATCGAGTTCAAGAAGTGCATCAATATCTACGTCCATCTCTTTAAGGTTGACGGCCTTTTTAACCAAATCCCTATTTTCACGAATAAATTTAATGTCTAGCATAAAAATTTCCCTTTCATAAACATAATATCAAAAAATAGGTTTAATATAAAGGTTAATTGAGAGATTTTGAGATAATTACTATTTTATGGCTTCAAATATTCTATATAAGACAAATTCTTTTTCTAGTGAACCTAAAAACCAACCAGCTTTGGGACCAAAATTTTTTCCCAAAAATATGACGTATATAGCACTAAAGGCTTCTTTCGGATCAATATTTGTAACTTTTTTCGTGTCGTGTATAATTTCATGAATTTCATGGCCATTCCATTCGCCTTTGTTCAATTTTTGAGCCAAACTACTAAGAAAATTTTTCTGTTCAGATGATAGTGATATGTCTTGAGGCATACTTTTACTTACTTCAAATTTAAACTGTTCCGGAGCAAAATTTGTCAGCCATTTTTCGGCATAGGCTATCCTTCTCTTTATTTCATTTTTTTCATTGGTATCAAGAGGAGTGCCTTTTTCAGCTTCCGCTTCTTTGTAGACATCAACTCTTGGTAATTGGATTGAATATGCCAATTTGGCAAATCTTGGTCTATAGCCGGTGAAAGGTTTCCCTTCTGTCTGGGAATATTCAGCCACTTTTGCAAGGTCCGGATGTGTTTGTGGATCTTTATAAGCCAAGATTGCCTTGTCATACTCATCAAAAAGATTAGGAATTGTTACTCCGGAAGGATTAAACTCTATCGTTCTTTTGGGGTTTCTAATCATCATAAAGCGGGTAATTTCGGGAGGAAGAAGCTCCGCAATATCTTTAGCATTTGCACCAAGACCTTTTGATCCACTCATTTTCTTGCCATCAAGCAAAAAGAATTCATATGGGATATCGTATGGTGGTTGATAATTAAAAATTTCTCTAGCAATATGATTGCCTACGTCTCTTGTTCCCGTTGCCGCTGAATGGTCTTTACCTGCACCCTCAATTGTAATGCCAATCGTCATCCATTTAGCCGGCCATTCAACTTTATAGGGCATCTTGCCTGTTCCGCCAAAAGGAGAAATTTTCCCTTTGTAAGAACATCCCGTCGCCCAATCAACCATTTCTGGCTCACAAACAAAGGTAACTTCTTCTCCGTCCCATTCAATAGTTTTTGTGGTACCGATTTTCCCACATTTAGGACAGACAGGATGAAACGGATACCAATCATGGCCCTTATCTGACCTTCCAATTTTTTTATAGATATCTCTAATTTTTTCTACATTATCGAGAGCCAACTTAATTGCTTTATCCATCTTGCCAGACACATAAAGTTCATAGGCTGAAATCATTTTCGGCTTTGCGCCCACAATCTGCATTGTTTTCATAAAATCCTGGGCGAAAAAATCTGCCAGACTTTTTCCTTTTATTTCTGATGGTATCGAGCGCATGGGCATGCCCATGTAGGGAAGATATTTTTCAGCATCTAAATAAATCGGCAGCCCATCCATTGGATCAAAATCATCGATAATAAAAGTGAAATTGGACTTGATTTTATGCGCATCAAGTGCTTTTTTCACGGCATCGTGAATAATTAATCCTCTTAGAGAGCCAATATGAGCATAGCCGGATGCGGTCCACCCATCATCAATCCATTGGAACCCCTTATTCTTTACATCTTCAGCTATTTGATCTGCCCAAAACATTTGATCCTCTTCTTAAAACCCCGCAAATGCGGGGCTTGAATTACTCTATATTAGTTATTCTATAACGAATTACTCCGGCCGGAACTGTTACTTCTATTTCCTCGCCAGTTTTCTTGCCTATTAAAGCTTTGCCAATTGGTGATTCATAGGAAATCATACCGTTAACGGGATCGGCTTCATGAGCGCCGACAATTTTAAACCTTTCTGCGCCGCCCTCAACCTCAACATGGACAGTACTTCCAATGTCCACGGAACCGGTATTGCTATTCTTTTCCTTAATGATAGCACTCTTAATTATGAATTCCAATTCGGCAATTTTGCCTTCCGTAAATGCCTGTTGATTTTTGGCTGCCTCGTATTCGGAATTTTCGGATAAATCTCCAAATTCCTTTGCCTCTTTAATCCTAATGGCAACCTCATGTCTTGTTTCTTCTTTTAATTTTTTTAACTCAGCTTTTAATTTTTCCAAGCCTTCTTTGGTTAGGATAATTTTCTTTTGCATTTTTATCACCTCTAACATTATAAGTAAATAATAAGAAAACGAGCCCTAAAGCTCACTTTATATACAATTATATGTAACTTGTTTTAAATTATATCAGTCAAAAAACCAACGGTCAAGTAAAAATTGTTTTAAATTAAATGTTATTTTACTTCATTCTATTAGCAAAGTAATATTTATATATTTCCTTAGCTACCGGAGCCGCAAACTCGGATCCTTCGCCGGCTCCTTCCACCAAAACGATTATACTAATTTCAGGGTCCGGATATGGACCGAAACTGGCAAACCAGGCATGTTTGTATTTATTGTCCGGACCAAACTGCGCCGTACCTGTTTTGCCGGCAACAGGTTCAGGAAGGTCACCCAAAAGCCTTCCCGATCCGGAGGTAATTGCTTGCCTCATCCCTTCTTTAATAATATCTATATTGTCCTTAGAGATAAAATTTGACGTTTCAATTTTTGGGTCTATTTTTTTATAAACAGTTTTATTGTCGGCATCTAAAACGGAATTTAAAATTTGTGGCTGGTAAAGTGTTCCACCATTGGCAATGGCGGAAATAGATTTTGCCATCTGGATGGGAGTGACCAGCAAATCGCCCTGCCCTATACCAAAATGATAGGTGTCACCCAAAAACCAGTCTTCCTTCAGTACTTGTTTTTTCCAATCGGGATCCGGTATGTGTCCATTTGATTCAGAGGGAAGGTCAATGTTGGTAGCCTTGCCAAGCCCAAATTTTTCGAGATAGATTTTCATTTTTTCCGGCCCCATTCCTTGAATATTCCCCAATCCGCCGCTAATTGCATAAAAGAAAGTATTTACTGAATCAGCAATCGCCTTGGTTACATTAGTTGCGCCGTGTCCTCCGGTTTTCCAATCTGCAAAATTCCACTGACCTACGCTTATCCCGCCGGTCGATAGTACGGTTGTGTATTTATCAATAATTCTTTCCTGCAATGCTGCTGCGGCAAAAAGCGGCTTGATAATAGATCCTGAAGGATATTCTCCGGACAATGCTCTGGGTAGCAAGGGGTTATCTGTATTATCAATCAATTTTTTATAATCTTCCTCTGAAATACCTTTAGAGAATAGATTTCCGTCGTAAGACGGTAAATTTACCAAAGAAAGAACTTGGCCATTATTTGGATTCATTATGATGACGGCGCCCTTTTTTACATTGGCTTTATCCATTGAAGCTTGTAATGCTTCAGCAGCTTTTTGCTCTAGGCCGTAATCAATGTTTAAGATTAAATTTTTCCCGGGCGTTGGGTCGGTCTGCCCGTATAGTTTAATAATTTTTCCCGAAGCATCAACCTCATTCTTCTTGCCTCCGTCCTTGCCCTTTAAGTAAGCTTCATATTCCTGTTCTAATCCGGTTTTGCCAATATAATCGGTTAAGTGATATCCCTTGTCTTTATTGTCTTTAAGTTCATTTTCTGAAATCCTCCCCACATACCCTAGCGTATGACTAAGCAAGGTTTTATCCACGTAATCCCTAATCGGATTAACCGATACGAATACGCCCGGAAGCTCATTAATTTTGCTTTCCAGCAGCAAAGATGTGTCCCTGTCAATTGACTTTTGAATTAAAACCGGCTGGTTGGGGTCTAAATCCTTTTTTTGAGTGAGATTTTTTATATCGGCTGAGGATTGTCCGATGATTTTCGCTAATTTTTCAAAAACCGTGTTTTGGTCTGCCTCTTTTTCGGGTAGGTCGCCGGGGATTACGGATACTTCCCAATTACCAATATTTTTAGCCAAAACTATCTTTCTTCGATCGTAAATCACCCCCCTTTCGGCCCTAATCAAGGTTTCTCGAATTCTATTACCCTCTGCCTTTTTAATGCTTTCCGTGCCATTAATTATTTGAACAACATATAGTCGCATAACCAGCAAAAGTAAGAATACCGAGAATATGACCTTTAAATTTGCCAATGGCTTGTCGGATCTTTCTTCTTCGTAGCTGCCTGCTTCTTCGTCTGCCGGTAAAATTCCATAAATCCATCGCTCGGATCTTTGAAACAAAGATCCGCTAATTTTCCATTTGGCCGGCTGTTTGCCTACTCCCTTATTTACGGCAAATAAATCTCTTTTTTTATTCATAAATTGGATTATTTTTACTAAGTGAATTAAATATTGGGTAAAAAATGAGAGCGGCTGAGATTGATGCTGCGATTCTTAAAAACAAGCTACTTACCATTGGTATAATTACATGGGCAGTAGAGCCTCCCAAAGAAGCAACGATTAGTGATTCAACGATAATTAAAAATAAGCATGAAAGAGCTGTGGAAAATAAGACTAATGAAAAACTTTTTGCCGTTCCAATATATTTTTTAATAAAATCAATTGAAATTGCCGTAAAAATGTAAAAAGCTAAGTAAGTACCAAAAGCATTAATTGACAAGGTGTCTAAGATAAACCCTATAATAAAAGCGCAGATAACCGAAATTTTTAAGTCTGTGTAAGCAGCCAAAAAAACAAAAAAAACTAAAATTAAATTGGGAATAAAATGCAAATATTTAAAACCCTCCAAGACCGACAATTGAAGCAAAATTATTATTGGTAAAAAAATGGTGATTATATATTTCATATTAGTGAAGTATTAAAACCTGTCTTAAATTCTTTAAATTAGCGGCCGGTCTGACACGTGCCTGCTGGTAAATCCCGTTATCACGACTATTTACTTCGTCTATGGTGCCGATAATGAGGCCCCTGGGCAATTCTCCGCCAAGACCGGAGGTAATTACGATGTCGCCCTTTGAGATTTTTTCTCCTTGCGGAACATTATCCAGCAGCAAACCAAAACCGATCTGACCCTTTATAAGTCCTGTGGACGATGTAGCCTGGACAGCCGCCGGAATAATTGAATCCGGATCGATTGCCAAAAGAACCTTTGAAGATGTCTCTCCCGTTTCCGAAATGCGTCCAATTATATACCCTTCCGAAATTACCGGATTTCCGTTTTTAACATTATCCTTGGTGCCTCGGTTTATCATTATCGCTTGCCTAGAATTGGAAGGATCATAGAATATTACTTCACCAGAAACATAATTGGCTTTAGTTGTCTGCGTAAATTTGAGTAATTTTCTTAAATTATCATTTTCTTTCTTGGCTTCTTCCATTGTCGAGATTTCGCTCATAAGTACCGATATTTTATTTTCTAGTTTTTGGTTGTCTTTTTGCAAATTGCCAATTGTTGATACGGCGGTTGAGTAATTTTTAAAATTCTCACCAATACCGGAAAAAAAGATTCCAATGGGTGAAAAAACGGCTTTTATGACTCTTTCCGGGCCCTTGGTGAAACCGGAGTAATGCAAAACAAGAAGCAATCCGAAACAACTGATAGTAGTTATTATTATTTTTCTTTTGTTCATTTTTTACCTTGGAGCCTTATAATTTGTTGGGACTAACACACCCCTTAGGGAATCAAGATCTTCTAAGATCAACCCCGTTCCTCTCACAACGCAAGTTAAAGGATCGTTTGCCATATGGACGGGCATTTTAGTCGTTAAAGTAACAAGCTGATCCAAGCCCTTAAGAAGTGCTCCTCCGCCCGCTAAAAATATGCCTTGCTCCATGATGTCGGCAACAAGTTCAGGCGGCGTTTCTTCGATCGTAATTTTAATAGAGTCAATTAAAATATTGACTGATTTTGCGAGAGCCTGACGGATTTGATCACTGTCAACAGGTATGGCCTTCGGCAAGCCGGTCACCAAGTCTCGACCTCTCATTACCGCCTCCAACTTTTTATCTAAAGGATAGGCTGATCCGATAGCTATCTTGATGTCTTCAGCAGTACGCTCCCCAAGCAACAGGTTGAATTCATCTCTTGCATACTGAATAATATCTTCGTTGAGTTCATCGCCCGCGATTCTGATGGATCTTGCGGCGACTACTCCGCCAAGCGAAATAACAGCCACTTCCGTTGTGCCTCCACCAATATCTACTACCATTGTTCCGGCAGCCTCCTGAATAGGAAGCCTGGCACCAATAGCCGCTGCCATCGGTTCCTCTACAAGATAGGCTTCTCTGGCCCCGGCATTTTTAGCTGCGTCCTCAACCGCTCTTTTTTCAACCTCGGTAACTCCGGAGGGAATGCCCACAACAACTCTGGGCCTGGGGAATAGGGCAAAGCTTTCCTTGTGAACTTTATCAATAAAGTACTTAAGCATAATTTCGGTAACTTCAAAGTCCGAAACCACTCCGTCAACTAGCGGTCTTGAGGCCACAATATTGGCCGGAGTTCTTCCAACCATTTTTTTTGCCTCTTCACCAATGGCTAAAATTTGCTTCGTTTTAATGTTTAAGGCCACAACTGACGGCTCGTTTACAACAATGCCTTTTCCTTTTACGTAAACAAGGGTATTTGCCGTACCCAAGTCAATTCCTATATCATGTGAAAAATAACCAAATAATCTATTTAGCATAAGTATTAAAAGTTTAGCACGATTTAAGCGAACTCACAATAAGATAAAGAGATTAAGACTAGGGGCGTTTTAAGTGACTTATCAAATCTTTTTCATTAATAATTAAGGATTCGGATTCTAGTCGTTCTTTTACTTCGATATTACCCGTTCTTTCAAGTTTTTGACTGATTATTAGTCTTATGGGAATCCCAATTAAGTCGGCGTCTTTAAATTTGGTTCCGGCAGTTTCATCCCTGTCGTCTAAAAGCACATCAAAGCCTGCATTTTTAAGCGTTTCATAAATTTTATTACTCTTTTCGTCGGCAGAAAGAGAAAGAAGATGAATATCAAATGGCGCAACTTCTTTCGGCCATATGATACCGTTTTCGTCATGATTAATTTCAACGATCGTACCCAAAAGGCGACTGATACCTATTCCATAGCAGCCCATTTGTACCAAATGCTCTTTTCCGGCTTTGTCTGTAAAGGTTAAGTTAAAGGCATCGCTAAATTTTGTTTTAAGTTTAAAAATATTACCTACCTCTATCGCCTTAACTTCCTTTAGTTCTTCGTTTCCACACTTGGGACAATTCTTTTGCTCTTCAATTATTTCCTTATTAACGGCGATCTTGCATTTAGAACATAAATAAATAATGTCTTCACCGGCCGGTGTTTCGGTTTGAAACTCGTGCGAATATTTAGAAAAAGAACCGCCCGAGGCAAAGGTAAGATAGGTTTTACTTCCTATTCCTGCTCGCTTGTAAATATTATTGTAAACATTGATCATAGCGTCGTAATAATCGTCTAAATCTTTCTCTGTCGCGTTAAAAGAATAAAGATCCTTCATCAAAAATTCCCTTCCCCTTAGAACGCCGGATTTTGCCCTCATTTCGTCACGAAATTTAACCTGAATTTGGTAAAGATTTTTAGGAAGATCTTTATATGAATGTATAAATTGTTTGGCAAGAGGAACCACTACTTCTTCGTGGGTGGGACCTAATGCCAATTCTATTTTAGTGTAATGGCTTTTAAACTTGTATAGGTCATCCATGGTATCCCAACGTCCGGTAACTTCCCAATTTTCTTTAGGATGAAGTGCAGGCATTAAAATTTCCTGACCGCCAATCTTTTCCATTTCCTCCCTAATTATATTTTCAATTTTCTTTAGGACTCTAAGACCAAGCGGCAAATAGGTATAAACACCGGACATAAGCTGGCTAATAAAACCGCCTTTAACTAAAAGTCGGTGATTAATACTGTCCGATTCAGCGGAAACATCTTTTCTGGTTTTAGAAAATAAACTGCTTTGTTTCATAATTACCACTTAATAATATCAAAACGTATTAAATCTTTCCAAGTAATAATAATCATCAATAAAATTAAAAGCGAAAATCCAACAAGAGCTGCTGTATTTTTGGCTTTTTCGTCAAGCTTTCTTTTTGTAATCTTTTCAAGACCTAGAATAAAAATGTGCCCTCCATCCAAAGCCGGGATGGGAAGTAAATTCATAATCGCGAGGGTTAAACTGATTATGGCCGTAAACTGCATTAAATAGTCAAAGCCCATGTAGGCAATTGCGCCGGTAGCCTTATAAATTCCAACCGGACCGGTTACGTTTTCGGCGACACTAAAACTGGTAAATAGTTGTTCGAAAAATTGATAAAAACCAACAATTGTTAATTTTCCAAGATCCCATGACCAAATTATGGCATCAACAGGAGCTAAGTAAAAAGGCGCTCTAATGGTACCGCTATCTTCTAAATAAACGCCAATTTTATATATCTTATCGTCCCTCTCAGGAATAATTCTAAATTCTTTGGTTTGGCCGTCTTTTTGTAGCACGATGTCTATGGGCTGACCCACCTTCTCATTAACCATCCCTGCAAAAACCAATGAATTCCCGGCCTTTTTTCCATTAACGGATTTGACCTCCCAACCTCCTTCAATGCCTGCCTTTTGGGCAGGAGAACTTTCCGCAACGCCCTGAATTAAAACTTTCTGGTTATCAATTATACCCGGCAAGTTATAGTTCTGAGGAATTAACGGTTTAAAACCAACGATAAAAATTCCGGTTAAAATGACAATTGCCAAAATAAAGTTCATGGTTACGCCGGCAATAAGGATTGAAAATTTTTGTAAAGGAGTCTTTGACGCAAAACTTTTCGGGTTATTTGTGTCCTCGCCACCTTCTTCTCCATAGATTTTGACATAACCCCCAATTGGAAAGAGTTTAATTGCGTATTTCGTTTCTCCTTTTTTCCATCCAAACAATTTTGGGCCGAATCCGAAACCGAATTCATCAATACGGCAGCCTGCCCGTCTTGCCATAAAAAAATGGCCGAACTCATGAACAAACACGATTAGACCGAAAACAAAAATAAAACTTAAAATATTAATAAAATTATACAGATATTCACCCACTAGAAACTCCTTTTAATCATAAAATCTGCCCACGATTTTAGTAAATCCTTATAAACACTATCTGCTATATTATTCAATTCCAGAAGGGCTAAGTCAATATGTTTTTTGGCAAGGTCAAGAGTATGCTTTATTCCCCCGAGATCCGTCAAAAGCTTTACCATTTTATCAATATCGGCTCTCTCAAGGCTTCTTTTGCCAAGGGTGGTCAGTATGGTCTTTTTTTGAGCTGCTGTGGCGTTATTGTAGGCGAACCAAACAATTGTAGTTCTTTTCCCCTCTTTAATATCGGATCCGTAAGGCTTGCCAATCTTTTTTTCGTTTCCGGTTATTCCCAATATGTCATCTTGCAGCTGAAAAGCAACACCGCAATGATAAGCAAATTGCGATAACGATTTAATTTGCGGGTTATTTTCGTCTATGGTTTCTAGCCCCAGCATAGCTCCGGCTTTGGCGGAAAATGAATAAAGGGCGCCAGTTTTACCGGCAGACATATTTAAAATATCGGCTTCGGTTATATCCGAAATTGGTTTTTTTGACAACTGAACATCAATAGTTTCACCCTCAACTAGCTCTACATTCATTTCAAGTTCCATCATATCGATAAGCTTTATAACTAAAGCGGGCTCGAATTCGTGTTCGGAATATAGCTTGGTGAAAAGTGAAATT
Organism: candidate division CPR2 bacterium GW2011_GWC2_39_10; assembly: GCA_000993275.1. GTDB lineage: Bacteria > Patescibacteriota > CPR2 > CPR2 > CPR2 > GWC2-39-10. Next base: position 39,768 of record LBVV01000002.1, read on the forward strand.
GCAAAAGAGTGCTGGATATCCCCAACCAAAATTGCCAAATTGCGGCCGTATTCCTGGGCATCCGCTTTACTGTAACCGCGCCCAAGAGCTATTTTTTGAAAATGGACGTGAACCGTATCGCCGCCTCTTCTTAGGTTGTCATTATCAATAATGTCGTCATGAACCAATGTCCAGGTGTGGAATACCTCGACTGCGGCCGCTGCAGGCAGTACGCTATCCGGGTTGCCGCCAACTGCGCCGCAACTGAAAGACAAAATACCGGGCCTTAATGATTTGGCACTTCTAAGCAGATACAAATAAACCCCATCCCTTATATCTTCAGGTTTAAATTTTGCCATAAAGTTTTGTGATGAAATGTATTCTTTGATTTTAGTATTAATTACTTTAAGTTCTTGGGTAAATTTTTCGGTAGTATTCACTTTCCAAATCTCCTTTCGCGCTCAGCAAATTCTTTCAACACCTCCCTAAGATTTGACGGTTTGAAATCCGGCCACAAGACATCTGTAAACAAAAACTCGGAATAAGCCGCTTGCCATAATAGAAAATTGCTTAATCTGTTTTCGCCGCCGGTTCTAATAATTAAATCCGGATCTATTTGGCCGCCGGTGTCTAAATTAGCGCCTAATGATAGGATATCAATTTTTTCCCCTTTTGCCAAAATTTTATTTACAGATCGAACTATTTCGTCTCTTCCGCCATAACTTAAGGCGACATTAAGAATCATTTTTTTGTTACCGGCTGTTAAATCAACTCCTGCTCGTAATTTTTTTGCTATGTTCTTGGGAAAAGCGCTTAAGTCCCCAATAACTTTAAAAGAGATATCATTAGCATTCAATTCTTCTATCAGCTGCTCTATGTAGGTAGTCATGATTGACAATAAATCCAGAACCTGATTTCTGGGCCTTAACCAGTTTTCGGTTGAAAAAGCGTAAATCGTTAGAATTTTTATGTCCAAAGAGGGTGAAACTTTAACAATCTCTTTTAATGCATGGTATCCCGCCTCATGACCTCTTTTTATTGGAACATTATTTTTTTTTGCCCATCTTCGGTTGCCGTCCATAATAATAGCAACATGGTCCGATTTTTTTTGCACTGCCGTCCCCTTATTAAACTTCCATCATTTCTTGTTGCTTTGAAGCAACGATTTTGTCAATTGCTTCGTTATATTTGGAAACGGTTTTATTGACCTTATCATCTGCTTTATAGGCTTCATCTTCGGTGATAACCCCGTCATTCTTGGATTTTTTAATTTCCGAAACAAGTTCGTGCCTTAAATTTCTTAAAGAAACCTTGGCTTCCTCGCCTTTTTCCTTAACGACTTTAGTTAATTCTTTTCTTCTTTCTTCGGTTAGCGATGGAATATTAATTCGTAAATGATCGCCCATGTTGGTGGGATTTAAATTAAGTCCGGATACGCTAATTGATTTTTCGATTGCCGCTATAATACCCGGGTCCCATGGCGAAATCATAATGGATTTTGCATCGGGTATCGAAATGCTGGCTACACCCTTTAATTTCATTGAATTGCCATAAGCCTCTACGTCTATATCTTCAACAAGAGCGGCGTTTGCCCTACCAGTTCTAAGGCCGCTAAGTTCGTTTTCCAAATATTCTACAGCTTTCATCAGAGAGCTTTCAAATTTCTTTATATGTTCATCCATATTCCCTCCTAATCACCTATTTGATATCTAGTAAATCTTCGAATCTGAACGTTCTCTCCAAGTTTTGCAATTACTTCAGTTGTTAAATCATTGATGGTTTTAGAATCATCTCTAACATAAAGTTGATCCATTAAAACGTTTTCTAAGTAAAATTTTTCAATCTTTCCGTTAATAATTTTTTCCAAAATTTCAGCTGGCTTATTTTGGTCTTTAAGCTGTTCTGTAAAAATTTCTTTTTCTTTGTCCAAGACGTCTTTAGGGACATCTTCCCTTACCAGGTAGGTAGGGCAAGCGGCCGCAATGTGCATGGCAACATTATGAACAAAATCTTTGAAATTATCGTTTCGGGCAACAAAATCAGTCTCTGAATTTACTTCAATTAAGACCCCGATTTTATCACCATGAATATAGGAACCAATAATACCTTCTCTAGTTTCTCTTTCGGCTTTTTTTGCAGCCTTAGCCTGGCCCTTTTTCCTTAATACATCTTTTGCTTTTTCAAAATCCCCGCTTGTTTCTTCCAGGGCTTTTTTTGCATCCATCATTGGAGCACCTGTCAGCATTCTTAATTTCTGAACATCTTTTGCGCTTATGGGCATATAAACTCCTACTTTTATTTAAGACACTTCTTCTTTTATTGCAGCTGCCGAGCCTTCTTTAATTGCATCTGCGAATGCGCCCGCAAGGTATTGAATAGCCTTAACCGCATCATCATTGCCCGGTATCGGGAAATCAATTGGATCCGGATCCGCATTAGTGTCAACGATGCCAAAAACAGGCAAATTTAATTTCTTGGCTTCCTTAACCGCCAGATCTTCTCTGTGGGTATCTATAATGAATACCGCATCCGGAACCTTTTTTAAATCTTTAATCCCCCCGAGATAACCCGATAATTTTTCCAATTCTTTTTCTTTTGCCGCTCTATCTTTTTTAGATAGTTGATCGAACTCACCATCTATTTTTTGCCGTTCCAATTCTTTTAACCTGCCGATTCTTTTTGAAATAGTTTGAAAGTTGGTCATCAGCCCGCCCAGCCATCTATTGTTTATATAGGGCATGTTACAATTATTTGCCGCTTCTTCAACAATCGACTTTGCTTGTTTCTTCGTGCCGACAAATAGAATAATTTTGCCTTCGTTCGCAAATTCTTGAGCAGCCTTAAGCGCGGCGTCAAGATCCGTTTTAGTTTTTGTCAAATCAAAAATATGAACCCCATTTCTTTCCGTATAGATGTACGGCGACATCTTTGGGTTCCATCTAAATGCTTGGTGGCCAAAATGTACGCCGGCTTCAAGCATATCCTTTAATGATGTTTCTACCATTTTAATTCCTTTCTTCCGCCATATAGCAAGTGCTTAGCCCATATAAATGGGAGGAACCAAATGAGCTATATGTGTGTTATTAATAAAGTCATGAAATATAATAACATATTCGGGCCTAGTATTCAACCAATTATTTTAAAGAAAGTTAACAAAAAGTACTTGATAAATGCTTATCGAAATGGTATCATTTATAAGCTATGAAAAAAGAAATACATCCAAATTATGGAAAATCTATTGTCGAATGCGCCTGTGGCAACAAATGGGAAACTAAATCTACCATTTCTAGCATTAAGGTTGAACTATGTGCGTCTTGTCATCCTTTTTTTACGGGTAAGCAAAAATTGATTGATACTGCCGGCAGGGTTGATAAATTTAGGGCAAGAGTTACGGCCGCTGAAGGCTCGAAGGACCAGGTAATCTCCAAAAAAGTCAAGATAGCGGAAAGATCGGCCAAAAATAAGGAAGAAAAAGACACCAAATAAGTACTAAAGAAAATAGGCGCTAAAAAAGCGCTTATTTAATTTGTGAGTAAAATTATGGAACAAAAAATTAATCAAATTAAAAAAGAATACAATGAACTAACATCCAAGTTAGCGGACCCTGATATTTTAAGCGATATAGATGAATATCAAGAGCTAGCCAAAAGACAATCCGAATTAAAATCGCTCTTCGATAAGTTTGAGACGCTAGAGTTACTTAAAAAAAATATTGATAGTTCAAAAGAACTGATTGCCGAGGAAACTGATACGGAGCTAATTTCAATGGCCGAAGAAGAGATTAGAGAAGCCGAATATCGAATTACCGAAATTAATAAAGCTATAGAGCTAGAATTACTGCCTAGAGATCCGGATGACGGTAAGCCGGCTATTGTAGAAATACGCGGCGGCGCCGGTGGCGAGGAATCTGCTTTATTTGCGGCCGAATTATTTCGAATGTACTCAAAATATGCGGAAAATAAGGGCTGGAAAATCGAGATTATAAGCATAAACGAAACAGAAATAGGCGGACTTAAAGAAAGTATATTTAAAATTAAAGGCCGAGATGCTTTTCGTTATTTAAAATATGAAAGCGGTGTTCATCGAGTTCAAAGAGTTCCCAAAACAGAGTCCGGCGGACGAATTCACACTTCAACGGCAACTGTTGCCGTTTTGCCTGAAGCAAGCGAAGTTGATATTAAAATTGATCCAAATGAAATTAAAGTTGACGTGTATCGTGCTGGCGGTCATGGCGGCCAGAGTGTAAATACTACCGATTCGGCTGTGAGGCTTACTCATATTCCAACCGGGCTGGTGGTTATATGTCAGGATGAACGCTCGCAACTAAAAAACCGTGATAAGGCCATGTCGGTTCTTCGAACCCGTTTGGTGGCTTTAAGAGAAGAAGAGGCGGCGAAAAAACGAGGCGCAGAGCGCAAAAGCCAAATTGGCTCCGGTGACAGATCGGAAAAAATTAGAACATACAATTTTCCCCAGGATAGAGTTACGGATCATCGAATAAATTACACCACCCATAATTTAGACAACATTCTAGCTGGCGATATAGACGAGCTTACTTCAGCCCTAATAGAAGCCGATCAAAAAGCAGCGTTAGAGAGTTTATCGAACCAGTAATTACTATTTAATTTCCCCAAGTTTAACAATAACCCCAATTTCTTTATTATCTCGAAGAACAGTTAGTGTAATATTGTCACCGGCATTATATTTTTGAATCAATTGAGTCAAGCTGTGATTACTGTTAATTTTATCATTGTTTATTTTGGTAATTATGTCACCCTCTTTTAGGCCGGCCTTATCTGCTGATGAGCCGGATTTAATGGCCGGTGTATTGGTGCCGGAATAAATCATCGCGCCTTCCGATACCGACAGTTTGTTTCTGGAGGCAAGGTCTTTTGTTAGGCCGATATAGGAAATTCCCAAGACCGGCCTCGAGACGTAACCATTTTTTTCAACGCTAGCCAAAGCCGTTTTTCCTACATTTATCGGAATTGCAAAACCAATGTTTTGACCGCTCTGATCAATAGCGGTATTAATTCCTATAACCTGACCCGCTCTATTTACCAGCGGCCCGCCGGAATTACCGGGATTAATAGCTGCATCAGTTTGTAAAACATTATCTAAGGTTGAAACGCTGCCCCTTTCACTGTCGCCCACCGGCAAAGCCCTGCCGATGCCGGAAATTATACCGTCAGTTACGGTGTTTTGGTATTGCCCCAAAGCATTGCCTATGGCCACTACCGGTTCTCCTACCTGTAAAACGTCAGAATCGCCCAAATCGACTGATTTTAAACCCTTGGCATTATTTAGCTCTAAAAAAGCTATGTCATATACCGGATCAGTCGCTTTAATTTTGGCCGTATACTCGGTGCCGTCATTTGTATATACGGTAAAATTACCGCTAACCCCTTCAACTACGTGCTTATTGGTCATCACCAGGCCGTTTGCATTGACAATAAATCCTGTTCCCGAACTCTTTTGACTATAGGTGCCAAACAAGCTACTTTCAAGATGCTCGCCGGCAATAGAAACCACGCTTGGACTAACTTTTTTAACGATGTCGCTAACATTGGAATTGACTGTTACCTGAACGTCCTCTTTCCTTAAAACACTGCCGGCAGGTAACCCCGAAATGCCACCGTTGCCTTCAATTTTACTAAAAGCGTATCCTCCAAGCATCCCAAAGAGTAAGCTTGTAACAATGGATACGGCCAACAAAGACTTAACTTGCTCATGATAAGCCTTTTTGTTTGCGATGGTAGCGGATTTTTTTTCTTCGGTTTCTTTGTCCATTTTTACTCCCTCCTTTAATTTATAATGGCAGCCAGTTAGTAGTAAATACCACAGCCACAAATGAAAATGCCCCGATAAGCGCAAACTCAACGGTGACTTTTTTTGTCAACCTTCCTTCTATCATATAATATACCAACCCCCAAAGTACATAATAGGCGATCAAAACAAAAATTGCGCCAATAGGTATTCCGGCTCCGGCTCCCTGCTTGGGGTAATTTACAGACCAGAAAGCTGACGTTGTGGCAATTTCGGAAATAATTAAACTTATAATAGCGTTATAAAGATGAGAATACTTATTTGGAGCCACAAGCATATGTTTGATCAAAAAATGTCCAATCAAATATAACAAAGCGACGTGAGACAAGAACAAATAGAGCAAGTTTGATATCCAATATAATGAAATATTAATAAGTAGCGACGAACACAAAAAAACCACAATAATTGACAAGGCCATTAGTAAATTTCTGTAAGTAACCGGCAGGGCCATTTTTTTATATTTAATGGCAACCAAGGAATTGTAGACCAAATTTAGGGAAAATCCAAAAAACAAAGCCATTGGTATTTGGGCAGTCAAATTTGGGAAATATGCAATAAAAAAATAGGCACTAATATTTAATAGGAACGGGAAAATTAAAAAATCCCATTTATTTTTTAGATCAGCCCACTTAAAACCAATTATGTATTGGGTGTATGCTAAATTTAATAACGTTGATGCCGTTAAAAATATCCAGAAAGATTTCATGCTATGCCCCTTTGGATAAACAATAGCAATTATCAAAATTAATGCCGAAAAATAACTTAAAATATAATTAATTTTTTGTTGCATAGTCTTTTCCAACAATAATTACTATGTCATAATCGCTGCCTGTGGCCTTCGCGGCTGTTATCCCAAAATATTTCTCTAAATTCTTGATTGATGCCGACTTTTTTCCACCCGAATAATCTATGATTCTAGTTTTAGAATAATCCTGAGAATCGGCGTTGCCGACGGAAAGATCTAAATATCCTTCATCCTCCAAATTGGTTTTTGCTGTAGTGGCCAGGCCGGCGATTGTTGTGCCATTTTCAATTAATATTGAAGCATTTTCGTCTTTATAGTTACTTTCGGGTTTTTTATTGGATAGAAGATCATATACATAATCTTGAATATCCGCGTATTTACCAATTCCGGCAACCGGAAATACACAAGATGCATCTCCTATCATGCCGGTTGTTACTAATTTCGTGTTTTCGCCGTCAATAACAACACTGTTTATTTTGCCGCTATCCATTTTTTTCGAGATATCCATTATTCTTTTTATTTCGTTGGGTTGAAGATTGGTTCTGACATGGTCGCCCATTATTCCGATTAAATCCAATACGGTTTTAGGATTAGACAAAGTTCCGAGTGACAAAGCTTTTTCTTTTAAGGATATCATTACTTCTTGCTGCCGCCTTGCCCTATCAAAATCTGACGTTGTTTGTCTGGATCTTGCGTATTTTAAGGCCGTATCACCATTCATTGAATAAGTCTTCCCGCCATCAAAATTGACAGTCCCTCCCGGATAATGGGGATCATACAGATCTTCGGACGGAGTTATGGAAACACCGCCGACAGCATCGATGGCTTTTTTGAAAGCGGTAAAATCCACCTTTGCATAATAATGAATCGGAATGTCTAAAATATCGGAAACCGCATTTAGGGTAGTCTGTGGGCCGTCGCCTTTTTTATATTGCTCGCCATAAACATAAGCCGAGTTGATTTTATCCCAACCATGGTTATTTATTTTAACGTAAAAGTCGCGCGGAATAGATATAAGAAGGGCACTATTATCCCTGGTGTTTATACTTGCAACCATTATGGTGTCCGTAAGATCAGCTCCGGGCCAATCCGGATCCCCGCTACCTAGTAACAGAATGTTGGTTCGTCCGTCTCCTTCCCCCGCCAATGCTGTCGGTTTAAGATTGGCAAGAACCGTAAAAGGATTTAATCCATTACTAAAGATTTTCTCCAGTGAACTCCACACTCTCCATGAAAAAAAACTTATACCGGACAAAAAAAAGATAATCAAAAGAATAACAATTTTCTTTTTTCTGGACCATTTTTTCTTAATCTTTTTCTTCTTATTGTTTATTCTTCCCAACTCGATCTTTTTTGCCGAATCGTTTGCCAGAATGATTCTTTGATTTTTATTTACCATATCTCCATATAAATTAACTTATTCATTATAAAAAAAATTTCATTGAAATCCAAGAGTTTTATTCATATACTATATATATGTCTAAAAACGATGGTGCTTCCATATTGCTGGAGATTTTCAAAACGGTAATAATCATAGCTGTTATAGTGGTCTCAATAAGAAACTTTGTTGTCCAGCCATTTTATGTTGTTGGCTCGTCAATGGAGCCATCTTTTCAGAGCAACGATTATCTAATTATTGACGAATTTACTTATCATATCAGACAGCCAAGACGAGGCGAAGTTATTGTATTAAAGCACCCCGAGCCGGAATGCGACGCTTTTTTAAAGCAGAATTTTTTCGCAAAGCTTTTTGCAAAAGAGCCTTGTCGAAATTATATTAAAAGAATCATTGGAGTTCCGGGAGACGCCGTTAAGGTAGAGGGTGGCAACGTGTACGTCAAATCTAAGGGAACCGGCGACTTTATCATGCTAAACGAAAATTATATTGATAGCCAGCTTAAAGGCCAAACGCTTGGAAATCAAGTGCGGGAACTTCAAGATGACGAATTTTATGTAATCGGTGACAACAGAGAGCCCGGCGGAAGTTCCGATTCTAGAGAATGGGGCATATTAAAAAGAGACCATATTGTTGGAAAGACGTGGCTGAGATTATTGCCCAAATATAGTCGAATTACTACGCCTGAATATAACACCGGCAACTAGTCAAAAAGATTAACAATTCGCTCTAGTTCCTCGTCGCTATAGTAATCAATAATAATTTTGCCGCCTTTTTTAGAAGGTTGAATTTTTATTTTGGAGCCCATTGCTTCCCGTAATTTATTTTCGAGATCAGAGAAGACTTTTGCTTCCTGTGCACTTTGCTTGGCAGTTATAATCTTAGCTTTTTCTTCCACCGCTCGAACATTTAACTTCTGGCTCACTATTTGCTCGTATAGGGCAAGCTGCTTAGCCGGTTCCGGAGTGGCAAGAATTGCCCTGGCATGACCTTCGGTAATTTTACCGTCAACTAATCCCCTTTTAATTTCGATAGGCAAATTGAGCAGTCTAAGGGTGTTGGCAATAGCCGAACGGCTTCTACCCATTTTTTTTGCTACTTCTTCTTGGGTCAAATTAAAGTCATCCACCAACCTCTGATAGGCCATTGCTTCCTCTAAAGGATTTAAATCATGCCTTTGAATATTTTCTATTATGGACACTTCCAGCTTTTGTTGCTCACTATAGGTTCTTATTACAATGGGCACAGTTTTTAAACCGGCAATTTTTGCCGCCCTCAGTCTTCTCTCGCCGGCTATAAGTTCGTATTCCGTACCCTTTTTAGTAACAATTAAAGGCTGAATTACGCCATGTTCTTTTATAGAATCGGCCAATTCCTTTAAAGATTCTTCGTCGAAAGTATATCTTGGTTGATTCGGATTTGGACTAATTTTTTCTACATCAATTTCAGTAATATCCGATTGTCTAATTCCTATTGTTTCTTCAATTAACGGGCTGGTTGGTATGAGAGAATCTAATCCTCTACCTAATCTTTTTGACATCTCTTTATTACCTCCTTTGCTAAATTTTTATATGCGGAAGCTCCTTTGCAAAATCTGTCGTACTGAAGAATACTTTTGCCGTGACTTGGAGCTTCGGCCAATCTTATATTTCTTGGTATCACGGAGTCAAACAATTGATCCAAAAAGTGTTTCCGTACCTCTTCTTTAACCTGATGTGACAATACAGTCCTATAATCATACATTGTAAGTACAATGCCTAAAATATCAAGGTATGGATTTAAATTCATCTTCACCCTGTCAATGGTATGTAAAAGATGACCCAGGCCCTCAAGAGCATAGTACTCGCTTTGGACGGGAATAATAACCTTATCCGCCGCCACTAAACCGTTGATAGTGAGGAGACTTAAACTTGGCGGGCAATCGATAATACAATAATCGAACTTTTCTTGAACAGATTCCAAAGCTTTTTTTAGTCTAAATTCTCTATTTATGACGCTAACCAGTTCCACTTCAGCAGCTGCCAAAACAGGATCGGAGGGAATCATATAAACATTCTTCGATTCCATTTTTAAGACAGTATCGTTTATGGGGACTTGGTCGGTTAAAATTTCGTATAAGCTATTTTTTTTAACTCTTTTGTCTATGCCAAAGCCACTTGACGAATTGGCCTGAGGATCGAGATCTATAAGCAAAATGCGTTTATCCATTTTGCCCATATAAGCCGCTAAATTTATTGCGGTCGTTGTTTTACCAACCCCACCTTTTTGATTTGTTAATGCAATTGTTATCATACAGGATAATTCTATCCTAAAAACGGTTTTTCGGCAATTAAAAAAGGATCGTCATTATCCCTAAAGATCCTTTTTTTAAGTTAATCTTCCTTTGCGGGGGTTTTTTCTGCCGTTATTTTTCTCTTTGCAAGCAACGCTAGGGGGCCGCATACGGCTGCGCCAATTAAGGCCAGGTTATTTTGCAGAAAATGAAAATCAAATATTGTTACAAAGGCTATAACAATTATGCCCAGAAGCAAAATATTTAGAACAATCATTGTTTTATATTTAAGCATATGCGCATTATAGCATCACACAAAAATGCGTAAATCAAATTCTGCAACATTTTGTAAGAATAAACATCAAGCGCTAAACCAGTCTTACATCAAAAAACCGCCCATCGGGGCGGTTTTTATATTTCTATTTTTACTATTTCCAGTTCAGTATATTTTTGCCTGTGTCCGTTTTTAGTTCTGGAATTTTTCTTTGGCTTGTACTTAAAAACGATAAGTTTTTCACCCTTAATATCGCCCTTAACCTTGGTTTTAACCTTCACTCCGCTTAAGAATGGCTTGCCAACTTTTACTTCTTTCTCATTTCCTACAAGAAGAGCGTCAAAATTTAATTCTTTGCCTTCTTCAAGCTCAATTAATTCAACCTGAATAGTCTGACCTTCTTTAACCAGATATTGTTTACTTCCACTTTCGATAACCGCAAACGCAGCGCTCGAAGGGGTGATTTTTTTAGTTTTTGCCGATGTTTTCTCTTCACTAGCCATAGAATTTCCTTAAAAATAACGTCCATATAGTACCAAATTTTCGTTGCTTAGTCAATTATCTTTTTCGTAACTGCTCACAACCCTGCATTTTATGTTCACATATTATGTTAAACTATTTATGTCATCCCAAACTTGATTTGGGATCCACTTGTTCAGTTAAATATCGAGCTTTCTGGATTCCGGATCAAGCCTGCCTCGCTTTGCTCATCAAGGCGGGTCCGGAATGGACAAGAAAAAGGAGATTGTGAGCAATTACTTTTTTTTAAAAATCAATTTTTTTATGTCTGATATAAATGCTTTCCAGCAAACCGATTACAATGAGGTTGGTAATGATTGCAGTTCCGCCGGCACTAATAAACGGCAGAGGAATACCCGTAACGGGCATAATTCTCACATTCATACCGATATTAATAAAAATATGGGAGAAAAACATCACCGCCGCTCCTGATGCAATAAACATGCCAAAAGTATCCCTGGAGAGTTTGGCAATGGTGATTATGCGGTACAATAAAACGGCAAACAACAAGAGTAAAATGACAGCACCCAAAAATCCCATTTCTTCCGCTAGCACGGCAAAAGCAAAGTCGGTATGCTGCATTGGCAAAAAGTTTAGGTGACTCTGAGGCCCGTAGCCCATTCCCCTGCCATAAATTTGCCCCGAACCGATTGCAATTAAAGCTTGTTCAACATTCCAGCCCTTATCTAAGGAATCGCTGTTAGAACCACCAGAAAAAGTTAGAATTCTGTTTCTCTGATAGTCGTGCAAAGTAAACCACATAAGGGGAAGCATTGCTAAGATCACCAGAAAAACCTTCACCAAAGTGGATCGTTTGATGTTAGAAACAAATAACATTCCAGCCCAAATTAGAAATAAAATAATGGCCGTTCCAAGGTCCGGCTCCATTATAACCATTACTACCGGAATAAAAACGTAAACGGCCGAAATAAGAATATGCCTTAATTTCCACATTTCGTCATTATGTTCGGCAAAATATTTGGCAAGGCAAAGAATAGATAAAACTTTGGCTAGCTCAGAAGGTTGCAGTCTAAAAAATCCAAGATCTATCCAACGCCTTGCTCCTAATACTTCTGTTCCAAACAAATCTACCGCCAATAATAGAAGCAGCATAATGACATAAATGAGACCGCTATATTTCTTAAATAGCCTGTAATCAACCCGCGTTAAGATAAATAAAAAAAATAGTCCGATAAAACCGAACATCAGCTGAGATAAGGCTTTATTTTCTCCGCCGGATATGGAAAAAGTTGCGCTATAGACTGTTAATATTCCCAAACAAAACAATAGCAAGACAACAGAAAATAAAATCCAATCAAAGTTTTTAAGATATTTTTTAATCATGCTTGTTTATCTTATCACGAGATCCAAAATTTTTTAGGTCTTTTTTATTTCTACCCAAATCTTCTCCCCGTTTATCATTAATTCTCTAGCCGTTTCCTTGTTTACGCTTTTTTTTGAGCTTTCTACTTTTGCTCCATTTACAAAAGTTGGATTTTTAACGGCCTGCGCAAGGATATCACTTTCTGTCTCAAATGAAATATCTATCTTGTCTTCAATTGAAAGACCAATCTCTTTTCTTAAAACCTGAATTTTTCTAAGAATTTCTCTAGCCAGCCCCTCAAGTTCCAACTCTGGTGTCAGCTTAATATCGAGCGACAATTCTATTGGCGGCTTGGTTTTTAGAGAAACTGTAACTTTGTCCGCAAAATCTGTGTCTGATTTCGTAAATTCCTTCACATTAAGCTCATCAAGCAGTATGGGAATTAAGTTGTCGTCTAAATTAGCTTTGCCAATTATAGCCGTTACTCTAGCAAGCGGTTGTCTCACTTTTATTTTTTTATCATCCCGTATGGAAAAGCCCATTTCTACCAGTTTACGCAAATAGCCCATTTCTTTTTCTAGTTCCTCATCAATTTTAGAATCATCGCATTGCGGATAACCGGCAAGGTGAACGGATTCCGGCAAAAATAAGCTACTCACAGGAGCTAGGTTTCTGTATATTTCTTCCGTGACAAAAGGCATAAGCGGTGCCAAGACCTTTGATAGCTCCAACAATACGAGATAAAGAGTATTTAATGCGTCAATATCTAAAGCCGCAAACCTTTTTCTATTTCTTCTTATGTACCAATTTGAGAGATCGCCGGCAAAATCTTGAATTTCGCGACAGACAGCTGCAATATCCAAACTCTCAAATTCCTCGGTAACTTTTTTAACCAATAAATTAAGCCTGGAAATTATCCATTTGTCCAATAAATCTTCGGTGTTATTTTGACCTGGTTTAAAATTGGCAACGTTTGCATAAATCACAAAAAAGGAATAGGAGTTCCATAAAGTTAGTAGCAACTTCTTTACAACCTCATCAACGGCTTTTTCAGAAAAATTTAAGTCTCCCGCCCTAACAGCCGGTGAAGACATTAGGTAAAATCTCATCGCATCGGCGCCATATTTTTCCATGATATGTGAGGGGTCGGGATAATTTTTAAGTCTTTTCGCCATTTTCTGGCCATCTTCGGCCAAAACAGTTCCGTTAACAATAACATTTTTATATGGAGATTGACCGAAAAGTGCCGTTCCTATAATCATAAGCGAATTAAACCAACCCCTGGTTTGATCTAAGCCCTCTGCAATAAAATCAGCCGGAAAGTCTCTTTTAAATTTATCTTCATTTTCGAAAGGATAATGAATTGAGGCGTAAGGCATGCTGCCGGAATCGAACCAAACATCTAAGACTTCTCCGGTAACTCTAGAATCTCCACCGCAATCACATTTAATTTCGAGATCCATAATTTTGTGAAGATGAATATCGTCAATATTTTTACCGGTTGCAGCATTAAGTTCTGCTACATTGCCGAAAACAACTTGCTTGTTGCATTTTTTACAAGTCCAAACCGGAATCGGCACTCCCCAAAAACGGTTCCGCGAAATGTTCCAGTCGGGAGCTGTTTCGATAAGTTTGGCAAACCTGCCGGAGCCAATAAATTCGGGCATCCATTTAACTTTTTTATTATTTTCAAGCATCCGGCTTCTTATTTTTGAAACGTCAACGAACCAGCTGTCTATGGCTTTATATATTAATGGTGAATCGCAACGCCAGCAATAAGGATAAGGATGAACATAATCCTCGACTTTTAATACTTTTCTCCCAAGATTATTAATTATATTCTGATTTGTATCCGTTTTAATAACGCTTTGACCGGCATAATCCGGAACGTCAATTTCAAACTCGCCCATATCATTAACCGGCATATAGAAAGCGATATTATTTTCTTTGGCAACCCTGTAGTCGTCTTCGCCAAAAGCCGGGGCAATGTGAACAATTCCGGTTCCATCTTCGGTGGTGACAAAATCTCCGAAAATGACTTCAAAAGCCCTTTTTTCTTCATTGTAGTAATCAAAGATTCGCTCGTATTTTTTGCCTATAAGATCTTTTCCGCTTAATTCCTCGATAACATTTGCGCCGATTTCGTTTTTGTAATGTTCGGCTCTTTCTTTTGCCAAAATATATTCATCGCCGTTATGGCTAATTTTTACGTATTTAATGCTTTTACCTACGGCCAAAGCCAAATTGCCAGGTAATGTCCATGGAGTCGTTGTCCAAGCCAAAAAAAACAAATTAGGATTATCTGCGGATCTAAATTTAACTGTAATTGCTTTGTCGGTTTTATCTTTATAACCGCCCATACCAACCTCGAAGCTGGAAAGCCCGGTAGCGCATCTGGGGCAATAAGGCATAACCTTGTGCCCTTTGTATACAAGACCCTTATCCCACAAAGACTTAAACACCCACCAAACAGATTCCATATATTTTGCGTCCATTGTTATGTAGGCGTTATCCATATCTATCCAGCGGCCGGTTCTTTCAACAATTTTTTGCCATTCCTCGGCGTAACTTAAAACTTTTTCCCGGCATTTGTCGTTAAATTTATCGATGCCGTATTCCTTAATATGCAGTTTCGTTTTCATATCCAGTTCTTTTTCAACAATGTTTTCAATGGGCAGACCATGAGTATCCCAGCCCCAAATTCTTTCAACTCTGTAGCCCTGCATGGTTTTTAGGCGCGGAATAACGTCTTTGATTGTTCCGCCTATTAAATGACCATAATGCGGAGTTCCTGTAGCATAAGGAGGCCCATCATAGAAGGAATAGGTTTTGTCTTTTGGCCGCTCATTTACCGATTTCTCAAATATCTTATTTTCTTTCCAGTATTTTAATATTTCTTTTTCCATTTCCGGAAAATTTGGTCTTGGGTTAACAGGTTCTAACATAATGACTCCCTCATAAATTAAATCCTAAATCGTAATTTCTAAATACTAAACAATATATAAATTCAAAGGTTTTGAACATTAGATATTTGAATTTGTTTAGTATTTGGTGCTTAGATATTAGAATTTTAATGTTCCTTTTTATATAAAAATATCCCTAAGAATTCTCTTAAGGATCCGGCAATTGCCGGACGGTACCACCTTAATTCGATTAATTATTGTTCGAGCGAAGTCGAGAACTTCTCGATTCTCTTCGTTCACTCGAAGAATAAAATAACCACACTTAATTACTGCTATAACGGGCTTACCCGTCCGGTTCTACTACGCTTATACGTGTCATCCTGAACTTATTTCAGGATCTCTCCCATTTAATAATGAGATTCTGAAATAAATTCAGAATGACGGTTTTGGCGGTTCTTCCGGCAGCTCGTCCGGTGATAGCCGGACTCAAAACGCTTTACATGATTTTACAATATTTTAAATAGTACTACAATATTCAATTATTAGAGACCGCCGCCATAATTAGTCGTTAATTTATAATCTCCGGGCGGTAAATCCAAAATTTCTGCTTTTATAGTATATTTTTTGGGCTTGCATAAAAAACATCGTTTAGAAATAGGCATTAGCCTTAATGTTTCATTGCTCTCCATTTTTACCGATAAGGTCGAAAAGTCATAGCCTTTGGGCTCTCTAAAAATAAAAATAAATGGCAGCGTGGCACCTCTTTCGCCCAGATCGATAGTTGGAGTTAAGGCTTCCGGTCCTATCTCTTCTTTTTTAATGTCGGTTACGTTAACCCTAACATCAGTAACAGAATAATTACTATTGCCGCCAATCACCTTGACGACATACCATAGTGCGATAACTGCCACCATCAGTAATACAATTTTTTTCTTCATATCTTTAATTTACCAAAAAAAATTAGGATTGCAACTATAATGATTTGCAAATTAAAAAGGGCGAAACCCTTAAGTTTGCCCTATTCTTACCTTATGCTTGCTTGATAACGTTTTCCAACCATTTGCCATTTGCACTAAATTGCGATCTAGATTTAAGATAATTAAAAACATTAATTGCGCTACCTTCATTCACGACAATTTCGGTACTTTTAAATGGGTCGGAAAGTCTATAATCATCATAGATATTCAGGCGATAAATGTCCACAATGTTTACCCCATATTCCAGTATATTTTTATGAGGTCCCGAGTAAGTTATATCGTTAACGATAATTTCAAATCCTATTTCCCCCCATATGCACTTGATTAATACGCCATATATGCCGCACACTTTCATTAAAGGCTCTTCGATGTTTTGTGCTTCTTCAAAGTGCTTAATTGCGCCCGCCTTGGAACGAAATTTTTCACCACAAATTTTACAGGTATGGTTAACTTCTATCGGCCACCCTTTTCTTCCCAAAATAAAACACCACCTTTGTTAATGTTCGTCATTATCACTACAGGTGGCATTCTATCAATTGGCTTGTTTTTAGTCAATCCTTATATTCTTGTGAGAACGGTGCTTTCTGACCAATTTGAGCCTTGCCAAGCTTCTGGCCAGCTCAGCCTCAGCCTTAGCAAAACCTTCGGCATCATCTTCCGCCGCCATCATCAGTCTCTCGGCTCTTTTCCTTGCCTCTGCAGCTTCCTTTTCTGAAATTTCATGAAGGTGCTCGGCTCCGTCTGCGAGGACTATAACCTTTCCGCCCTCTTCAACGTGAACAAATCCGCCAAGAAGCAGGGTAATCTTTTCCTCTTTGCCGTTTTTTACAATCATCTCTCCCGGTATAATTTCACCGATTAAAGGAACATGGCCGGCCAAAACAGTAATTTCCCCTGACGCGGTTGGCAGAATAATTTCTTCAACTTCTTCCTCAAAAATTACTCTTTCGGGCGTAGTAACTTGAATTTTAAATTTCTTCATAATATTTTTCCTTTTTTCGTTTCCTAATTCCTGGTTCCTGGTTCCTGGTTTCTGTTTACTAATTCCTGGTTCCTAATCTATTTCACTTCGTCAATTGAACCTTTCATGTAAAAAGCCTGCTCCGACTTGTTATCGTGCTTTCCTTCTAAAATTTCCTTAAACCCTCTAATAGTCTCGGCAAGCGGCACGTATTTGCCTTCAACGCCTGTAAACACTTCCGCAACAAAGAATGGTTGGGATAAAAACTTTTGAATTTTTCTTGCTCTTGCTACAATTTTTTTCTCATCATCCGAAAGCTCGTCCATACCCAAAATTGCAATAATGTCTTGCAGGTCCTTATATCGCTGTAATACGTTTTGAATGCCTCTGGCGACTTCGTAGTGTTCTTTGCCCACTATTTTAGGATCTAACGCCTGTGATGTCGAATCTAGCGGATCGACAGCCGGATAAATGCCTAGTTCGGTAAGAGCTCTTGCTAAAACAACCGTGGAATCAAGATGGGAAAAGGTCGTTGCCGGAGCAGGGTCTGTTAAGTCATCAGCCGGAACATAAACGGCCTGCACCGACGTAATTGATCCTTTATTGGTAGATGTAATTCTTTCCTGAAGCTCTCCCATTTCGGAGGCCAAGGTTGGCTGATAACCGACTGCAGAGGGGACTCTTCCCAAAAGAGCCGAAACCTCGGAACCTGCTTGGGTAAATCTGAAAATGTTATCCACAAACAATAATATGTCTTTATTTTCTTCATCCCGAAAATATTCGCACATGGCTAAAGCAGATAAGGCGACCCTAAGCCTTGCGCCGGGAGGTTCGTTCATTTGACCAAAAACCATAGCTGTTTTATCTAAAACCCCCGATTCTTTCATTTCGTGATACAAGTCGTTACCTTCCCTTGTTCTTTCACCAACACCCGCAAAAACAGAATAACCGCCGTGCTCGGCCGCTAAGTTTCTAATTAGCTCTGTAATAACAACAGTTTTTCCAACACCGGCACCTCCAAACAAACCAACTTTACCGCCCTTAATAAATGGACAGATAAGGTCAATTACCTTAATTCCGGTTTCAAATATTTCGGTTGTTTTTGACTGCTGGGCATATGTTGGTGCTTCTCTATGAATTGGATATTTTTTTAAGGTTCCCTTTACTTGAGTACCATCAATAGTTTGTCCCAATACGTTAAACATGTGTCCCAACACTTCGGAGCCAACGGGCACGGATATCGGCGCACCGGTGTCAATTACGGATTGACCCCTTTTAAGACCATCCGTTGAACTCATCGAAACCGTTCTAACCACTCCTTCGCCAAGATGCTGCTGAACCTCTACAACCGTCCCATCCTCTATTTCCAGCGAGTTATAAATTTTCGGAATCTCATCCTCAAAACGGATATCCACAACCGGACCCAAAATCTGAACTATTTTTCCTTCATTTTTCTTCATATTTGCTCCATTTCAATTATAAATTTATTCTATGCCCTTTATTAATAAATTCAGATGTCAAATTCTAAATCAAATTTGGAAAATTTAAATTTAGACCTTCAGATCTGAGATCGTTCAGACTCGAAGAGATTTGATTTGACATTTGAAATTTGTTATTTGACATTTTCCCTCTCCTATTCTTCCAGCGTCATTTTACCTGCGGAAATTTCCGCAATTTCCCTGGTAATGGTTGCCTGCCTAGTTTGATTATAAGAAAGCGTTAAGTCGTCTATTAATTCAAGAGCATTTTCACTGGCATTCTTCATAGCCATCATTCTTGCGGAATGTTCTGACGCTATTGATTCAAGCATTGACTGCCAAATTTTAATTTCCAAAAATCTTGGAATCAAATCGTCTAATAATATGTCCTTTTCCGGTTCAAAAACAATTCTTTCCTGATTTAAAACCTTTTCCTTATTTTCAAGCGGCAACAGCTTAGTTGCAATCGGCTCTTGACTTAAAGTTGAAACGAAGTGCGTATAAACCAATTTAATTTCATAATATTTTCCGGAAGTAAAATCATCTGTAATAATTTTGCTTATTGGTAAAATATCCTTAAATTTTGGTTTTTCCTCAATTTTTGTAAAATCAGCGATTATATTTTTCCCCAATGCTCTAAGCGCGTCGCGCCCTTTCCTTCCGATAGTTAAAAAGTCCGTATCTTTGTCTTTTGATAAATCTATTGCCTTTCGAATTGCTTTCGAATTTAAACCGCCGCATAAACCCCTGTCGGAAGTGATGAAAACCACTAACTGTTTTTTTGCGTTGATACCAGGCAACAAAAAAGGATGATCGGTCTCGCTTACATTAATTACCAAATTTTTAAGAATATCTTCCGCGGCCTTGCTATAATTTCTTGATCTTGCGTTTATGGCAATAGCTTTTTGCATTTTAATAACCGAGATAAGCTCCATGGCTTTAATTATCTGCTTGGTGTTGGAAACTGATTTAATTCTTCTTCTAACTTCTTTTGCTGAAGCCACTAAAATTCTCCTGCAACTTTTTTAAGAATATTTTTTAATTCTTTCTCCAGTTCATCGGTTAAATCACCTTCTTTGGTTAATTTTTTTACAAAATCCTTATCCCTCGCATCCAAATAATCAAATAAATTACTTTCAAACTCTTTTATCCTTCCAAGTTCAATTTCGTCTAGGTATCCATTTGTACCGGCAAAAATAATGGCAACCTGCTTTTCAACTGCAAGCGGAGCATATTGGTCCTGTTTTAATATTTCTACCAATCTTTTTCCTCTTTCAATTCGTTGTCTAGTCTCCTCATCTAAATCTGAAGCAAATTGGGCAAATGACTGTAATTCTCTAAACTGAGCAAGTTCCAGTCGTAATTTTCCCGCAACTTTTTTCATGCATTTCATTTGAGCCGCAGAACCTACTCTTGAAACTGATAAGCCAACGTTTAATGCGGGCCTAATTCCCTGATAAAATAAGTCATTTTCTAAGAAAATTTGACCGTCAGTAATAGAAATTACATTTGTGGGAATATAAGCCGAAATGTCACCGGCCTGAGTTTCTATAATGGGTAATGCCGTAATTGAACCGCCGCCGTATTTTTCGTCTCTCCTACAAGCTCTTTCCAAGAGCCTCGAATGAAGATAAAAAACGTCTCCAGGATAAGCCTCCCTGCCGGGCGGTCTTCTTAGTAGCAAAGAAACCTGCCTGTAAGACCATGCATGTTTAGACAAATCATCATAAACTATAAGGACATCTTTGCCTTGATCCATAAAGTATTCGGCGATAGAAACTCCGGAATAAGGGGCGATATATAGATAAGGTGCCGGATCGGAAGCGCTTGCCATAACAATAATTGTATTTTTCATGGCGTCGTTCTCTTCTAAAATGGCAACCATTTTTGCCACCTTTGATCTCTTTTGACCAATTGCGACATAAACACATACCACATCTGAATCTTTTTGGTTGATTATGGTATCTATGGCGATGGCAGTCTTGCCTGTTTGTCGATCACCAATAATAAGTTCCCTTTGCCCTCTTCCAATTGGAATGACGGAATCAATTGCCTTGATGCCTGTTTGCAAAGGCGTCGAAACAGATTTTCTAGAAATTACGCTCGGTGCAATTTTTTCAACCGGATAAAATTCCTTCGATTTGTTTTCATTTTTACCATCAATATATTCTCCGAGAGGATTAACTACGCGTCCTTTTAGTTCGTCTGATACCGGAATTTCCAGGATTCGGCCTGTCGTTCTTACTTCATCGCCTTCACTTACGCTGCTAGACTCGCCCATTATCATAATACCCACAGCATCTTCTTCAAGATTTAGCGCAATACCATAAACACCCGACTCAAATTGAACCATCTCAAAAGACATCACTTCCGACATGCCAATGGCTTTGCAAATACCGTCTCCCACAGAAGTTACTTTTCCGGTTTTATAAGTTTTAGGGTCTGTTTTAATTCCGGATAATTCTTCTTCAAGTTTTTTAATTAAATATTCTTTACTGTTGATCATTTTTTACTCCTAAAGCGTTGTATTTATGATTCTTTCTTTAATTTGATTTATTCTTTCTCTGCCGCTGCCGTCTATAACCGTTTCGCCAATTTTTATGATTATACCGGCAACAATATTATTATTAACCCTAAATTTAATATTTATAGGGTCTCCGATCTTTAATGATTTGACAATTTCATTTCTTTCCAATTCAGAAAGCTCCTTTGCGCTCGTAATCTCGATATAACCTGCATCAAACTGACTTAAGTTTCTAATGCTGCGAGCAATAGTTTTGATTTTATTCGGGTAAGCCTTAGCAATTTTAGAAACATATCTATTGATATCGGAAGCATCTTTGCCCGCCGATTGTTTAATCAAAACTTTAGCTATTTGGGTTGATCCAATCATTTAAACCCTAACCTTTTTTGCTTCATTTAATGTATCTTCAATTAGTTTTAGATTAACATTCTTATAGTCCTCGTCCATGAAAGATGTTACGGATTTTGCAACTATGCCCGCTATTTCTTTCCTTACGTCTAGAAGCATTTCTGATTTTTCTTTTCGAGCCTCAACTCCCGCATTCTCAATAATTTTTTTTGCTTTTATGTCTGCATCTTTAATCATTGATATTTTTGTTTCCTCAATCTTCTCCCTGGCTTCGCCCAAAAGTACAGTTGCTTTTTCCTTTATCTTCCTCGCAGATTCCTTTTCCATCTCTTGAATATCTTCAAGCCTTTTTTCAATTTCTTCCACATTCTCAAGCGACTTTTCGATTTTTTTTGATCTTTCGTCTAACATCTTTAATGTGGGCTTATAAAGAAATTTATAAAGTATGAAAAGAAGTAAAGAAAAATTGATGCCTTGAGCCAATAATAATTTGGGATCAATTCCCAGGTTATGCAATGCTTCCATAAATATTCCTTACACAAACTTTAATATTAATGCGACAACTAGCGCAAAGATGGCAATTCCTTCTGTAAAAGCTGCCATCAAGATCATATTCGACTGAATTTTGCCTGAAGCTTCGGGATTTCTTCCAATTGATTCTAATGCGCCTTTACCAATCATCCCAAGACCAATACCGGGACCAATTGCGCCTAGTCCGATGGCGATAGCGGCGGCAATTAACTGTGCTGCTTCTTTTTCCATTTAAATTCTCCTTTTATTGATTATTAACTTAATGACTTTCACTATGCACGACTGTTGCCATAGACATGAAAACTATAGATAACATTGTAAAAACAAGTGCCTGAACAGCTCCTACAAAAATCTCCATTATATAGAAAGGTAACGGAATAAAATATGGGACCAATGTTGACATAACCGCAAGCAAAACTTCTCCTGCAAAAACATTGCCAAATAATCTGAATGAATATGAAATAATCCTTGATACCTCTGATATCGTCTCAATAATTCCAACGAAAAAATTTACGGGTGACGAAAAATTAATGAATTTACCGGCATATTTTTTCACCCCGATGGCGGCAATACCCATGACTTGGACGGCAATAACGGTAACTATAGCGATAGCAATGGTGGTATTTAAATCGGCCGTGCCGGCTCTTAAGAGCGGCACCAGAACCTGATGACCCTCGGCGTTCGTTTCATGGAAACCAACCGACCCGAAACCCGGAAGAAGTCCCATCCAGTTGTTAAATAGAATGAAGATAAAAAAAGTGGCAACTAAAGGAAATATCTTTTTAGTGAGCTTTCTATCCTTCGTAATGCCCTCTGTTAAATTAAAGAGTGCTTCAATTATATATTCAGAAATATTTTGGAGTCCTTTCGGTATGTTCTCCATTTTTCTGGTTGCCAAAAAAGAAAGCAAAAAAAGTAGGCCAAAAACGAGCCAGGCAGCTAACATGCTGTTGGTAAACGGAATTGATCCAATATGAAATATTGATTCTGCAGAAATTGAAATATGCACTTAGTCTTCCCTTGTATATTTTTTAATCATCCTAAAAATGGAATAAGAGGATGTAAAAAGCGATAAAAAAATACCAATAAAAATGAATATCGGTTCAGTTTGCAGTTTTTTGTCCAGCCAATTCCCAACAATAACCATGCCTACAAGCGGCAAACTAATTCTCCATCCAATTTCCATAAAAATTGGAGATAACGCCAAGTTTTCCTTACTTCTTACACTCATTTTTAGTGACCTAACCTAAAAATACCATCTTGGAAAGGTGGTATTTAATTTATAACCACAACCAGTATAAAGGGAAATGAGGGAAAAATCAATGAGTTTGAAAAAAAATTAATTTGACTCTAAGTCTATGTGTTTTACCGCCGGTACTTCTTCGGCAATACATGTTTCCAAGCTGTCAATTTCTCTACCTAATGTCCTTGTTACTTCGTCCGTAAACTCTGTGCAAAACTTTACAAAATCCTGATAACTGACAATCCCGTCAAATTCTCTTTTAAAATCTCTGGAGCTAAGTATTTTTTTTTGCTAAAACCCTGCCGTCTATTTCTATTTCCGCCTTCACCCTATAACCATCGGTAGTTATTACGGTTGTTTTTAAATCATGAACGGATTCTATCAAAGACTGTTTTTTTAAAATTGAAAATATCTCTTTTTGCACATGCTTCGGAACTGCTTTATTCATTAAATAATCCTTATTAATTTTAATGAGCGTTATTGCCACGAATCCGAGCAATAAACCAATAAAGATTGACCCAATCCCGTCAAAATAATAGATTCCGGTTATTTGGGCAAGCATTAAGGAAATAAAGGCAATGACGATGCCAAGTAATGCGGCCGAGTCTTCAAAAATTACCGCTAAAACAGTTGGATCGGCCGAATTTCTTAGATGATTAATTATAGAGCCCCTTCTTTGATTAATCTTAAGTTCGCAAAAGGCGACATATAGGGTATAAGACTCGAAGATAAAAGACAAAAGAAGAATCAAAAATATCCAGGATGATAGATGCGTTGTTTCGTGATGAAGCAAAGAATTTATGCCGTGATAAATTGTTACGCCGGCACCAAGAAAGAATATTCCGCAAGCTGAAACAAGCGCCCAAAAAAATCTTTCCTGCCTATACCCATAATTAAATTTATCATCAGCAGGCTTTTCGCCCCGCTTAATACCTACCATCAGCAAAGCTTGATTTGCGGCATCAGCAATCGAGTGGATGCCTTCTGATAGCATAACCGCTGAGCCCGAGAAGGCGAAACCCACGAGCTTTAATAGTGCAACCAAGGAATTCCCAATAACAGCCAATAAAACACTCTTAAAGCCAACCGGCCTCTTGTTTATCACTTTTTAGTCTCCTTAATCAAATTACTATGCGATTTTGAATAAGCCTTGACGTTTATTTTCATCAAATTTAGGTGCCAATCAAAACTGACAAAATCTCATGCAACACCTTTATTAAGAAGAAAAACACTAGAGGTGCAAAATCGACCCCACCGGTTACGGGTACAAATTTTCTTATTGGATTAAGCATGGGATCTGTTATCTGGACTACGAAATCACTTATTTTGCCTCTGGCATTTGGCAGCCATGACAAAATTGCCCTTATAAACATGATAACAATTAAGGTCGATACCAATACGTCTAAAAAATTGTGTAAAAATGGTTTCATATAGTAAACAAGTAATACTTAACTTCTGACAATGGAGGAATCTCGCCCTTCCAGCCCTGAATAAAAAGACCTTCATTTGTTGTGACAACCACAGAGGGCGTAGAGTAAATATCGTATATTTCAGCCTTGGCAATGCCATCAACTTCTTCGGTATCAATGGATACAACATCGTAATTATCTCTTTGAAGGGTATTATAAAAATCCTTCAAATAATTTTCCTCAATTACCGATATATCTTTTTTTGAAAATACAAGAACCTTCATAAAATAATTATACCATGGTTTAGCGAGTAGTTAAACTTATTTTCTAATAATGTCTTATTTCAGAGCTAGCGACATTCGTTAATATTATCGCTTTTAGCTTTTCCATTTCCTCCCCAGTAAAGCTTCTCTTTGACATATATTTTTTATCCAAAGTAATGGTCTGCCTAAAGCTTTGCAAAAACATTTTTTTGGCTCCTTTTATCATTGCTCCAATTTCCTCAATATCTTTTTTATTATGCAATTCCGGCAAGATCGTAGATCTGAACTCATAATCAACGCGTGAGTTCATAATTAAATCGATACTATCAATAATATTTTTGCTACTCCCTTTAATATTTGTTGTTAAATCATACTTCGTTAAGCTATTTTTTATATCCATGGCCACATAATCCACCAGTTTCCGGCCTAATAATTGTTTTAGCTTTTGCGGATTAGAGCCGTTAGTGTCTAATTTCACCAAAAACCCCAGATTTTTTATTTGCATTATAAAATCTTGCAAGTCTTTTTGCAAAAGGGGTTCTCCTCCCGAGATGACAACCCCCTCTAGAATATGTTTCCTTTTTTCGAGATATTTTAAAACATTCGCCCCGTCCTCTAAAATTATATTTCTAGAATCAATTAGATCCGGATTATGGCAATAGCCACAACGAAAATTACAGCCCACAGTAAATATTGAGGCCGCAATTTTGCCCGGATAATCGATAAGCGTAGTCTTTTGAAATCCCCCTATTTTCATTTTTAACAAACTTCCTCATTCTTGAGGCTAAAGGTAAGCATCTTTCGATCGCCATATTCGGATTGTTTGCCCTTGTTCCATTGATGAACCGGCCTTATGTAACCGACAACTCTGGAGAAAACCTCACATGGCTGCCTTAGCGCTTCGATTTTGTTAATTTCCTCTAACATAATACCCTCCTTTATACTTTTACTTCACTTTTTGTATTTAGATTTAAATTTAATTGTTCCCTGTAGCCAATTTCTTCATCACACTTTGGACAAAATTTGTGTTCACCGGCCAAATAACCGTGTTTAGGACAAATGCTGAAGGTTGGAGTAAGAGTAAAATAAGGAAGTTTATAACTTTCAGCAATTTTTTTAACAAGCTTTTTATAAGACCCAAGATCATGAATTCTTTCGCCAAGATAATTGTGAAGAACCGTTCCTCCCGTATATCGTATCTGAAATTCGTCCTGCGCATCCAATAGATCAAATATATCACTGGTATATCCAACCGGATGCCATGAGGAGTTTGTGTAATATGGCTCGGCGCCGCTTCTGAAAGCCTCTTCATTGGCAACCCTAATTTCGGGATATTTTTTCTTATCGGCCCTGGCAAATCTGTATGTGGTTCCTTCGGCCGGGGTTGCCTCCAAATTATACAAATTCCCCGTTTCATGCTGAAAATCTAATATTCTTTTATTCATGTAGTCCATGATTTCTATAGCGAATTTCCGCGCCTCCTTGTCTCCCAGGTCTTTATCCATGAAATTAAGCATGGCTTCGTTCATGCCGTGGATACCGATTGTGGAGAAATGATTCTGCCAGTATTTGCCAAACCTTTTAGAGACGTTGTCTAAATAAACGCGGGCATAAGGATACAGTCCCTCGATAGTAAACTTTTCCACAGTTTTTCTTTTTAAAACCAAGCTCTCATGGGAAATGGTCATCAAATATTCGAGTCTACTGAAGAATTCTTTTTTTGTTTTAGACAAAAATCCGATTCGAGCTAAATTAATTGTAACAACGCCGATACTTCCGGTAAGTGGGTTGGCGCCGAATAGTCCACCGCCTCTTTTTCGAAGCTCTTTATTATCAATTCTAAGACGACAACACATGCTTCTGGCATCATCGGGACTCATATCGGAATTAACAAAGTTAGAGAAATAAGGGATACCATATTTAGCCGACATCTCCCAAACCGGATCTAAAACAGGATTATCCCAATTAAAATTCTTCGTTATATTGTAAGTTGGGATCGGAAAAGTGAAAACTCTCCCCTTAGAGTCACCAGCCATCATTACTTCGGCAAATGCTCGATTCAACAAGTCCATTTCTTCTTGGTAATCCTTGTATTTTTCTTTTTGCAGCTTGCCGCCAATTATTACATTTTCTTCACCCACCAGTTTTGTGGGGGCTAGATCCATTGTTATATTAGTAAACGGCGTCTGAAACCCAACCCTGGTTGGAACATTCATGTTAAATACGAATTCCTGGAGACATTGTTTAACTTCATTGTAAGATAGCTTGTCATATCTGATAAAAGGAGCAAGATAAGTATCAAAATTAGAAAAAGCCACAGCGCCGGCGACCTCACCTTGTAAAGTATAGAAGAAATTAACTATTTGGCCCAAAACAACACGAAAATGCTTTGCCGGACCACTCTCAATCTTTCCCCTGACACCCCCAAAACCTCTAAGTAAAAGGTCCTTTAGGTCCCATCCGGAGCAATAGGCAGCCAATATATATAAATCATGTATATGAATATCGCCCTCGATATGAGACTTCTTGATGTTGTTGGGATACATTTTTTCGAGCCAGTATTTGGCTGTTACCGAAGAACTAATGTAGTTATTAAGTCCCTGTAGAGAATAACTCATATTACTGTTTTCTTTAACTCTCCAGTCTGTTTCGTTTAAATAATCCTCCATTAATTCTCCAACGTCGAGCATTTTTCTGATTTCTCTTGCTTCTTCTCTTTTTCTGCGATAAATAATATAGGCCTTGGCAGTTTCTTCGAATACAGAGTCAATTAAAACATGTTCAACAATGTCTTGAATTTGCTCCACATTCGGAGAAATATTTTCAAATTTTCTATTAAGAATGGAGACAACTTTTAGGGAAAGTTTATGAGCTAACTTTTCGTTTAACTCACCCGTTGCGTTTCCGGCTTTTAATATGGCTTTGTCTATCTTTGAAATATTAAATTTTTCCAAATCGCCATTTCTCTTTACAATGTGGGTGAATGTCTTTTTCTGTAAGCTCTTCTTATCCAGATGCAAAGGCTCCTGCAGCATTTTAGAACGGTCGCTCAATTTTTCCTCCTTTTTTTTATCCAAGTTGTATTTTCTTTTCTTTTTCATCTAAACTTTCTTTTTTTACTATTTCATACGCTTCCACAATCTTCAAAATGTTCCCGCTGCCGCACACACAGTCGCTACTAACAACATTTTGTCCCAGTATTTCTATTATTTCTTCCAGTAAGATGCCTCTCCGCAACATAATATTAATTAAATTTATGATGATTGTTTCGCTCGAGGAAACTTTAGCTTTACTCAGCAACACCTCCATCGGCTGCAAATCGTTAGAATAATTTATAGTTATAAAAATATCATCGTCGCTTGACTTAAGTCGAACAGTTTTGCCGTTTAAAATTAACGGCCTTTCTTTTGACTTTAATACTTCGTCGGTTTCGTTCCTCTCGCCCCCATTGGTTCTAATGGAAACAGCAGTTGTCAACTCAAACTTTAGGATTTTAATTCCCAGCCCGGATGCGAGCCTAAAAATATTCAGCATTTCATCGTGGTTTGTTTCCGGAGATATTAAAATAGCTTTCGTACTAACGAGATCTGTATATTTTTGCGACTCTCCTTGCATCCTAACCTGCCATTCCGGAGAAGCTTCGTTTCCCGTTTCCTTAATACCGGTAGAAACATTAAAATATTTAGCAATCTCAAAATTCTCACTTAAACAGGTAAGACTTGCATTCCTTAAAGGCTTTGCATTGTCGAAAATGCCTTCATTAAATAGTGGAAAAACACCCCTTTCCTTGGCAAGCTCAGAACTGGCATTTTTAGCTTCTGTATCTACAAATTTAGAAACTTCCCCAAGCAATTTAATAGCTTCTTTAGACTCATAACTAATGCCCATTTTACCTATAGCATCGCTAAACCCGCAAATGCTAAGACCAATTTTCCTAGCTTTTTTGGTTTGTCCTTCAATTTCTAAAGTTGGGTACTCGTAAATATCAATTATGTTGTCTAAGAAACGCACGGCTATGTATATAGTATGTTTTAATTCGTCAAAGTTAATAACGCCTTCGTTTATAAAATTTGACAAGTTAATAAAGCCTTCGGCAACCTCTTCCCTTTCGGTAACCAATTGATTAGATGGCAAAATTTCAGAAAGCCTAAACTTTTTTCCCAAAGGATTAAATCTTTCAACCTCGTCTTTAAACACAAAACCTTTTATTTTATTTTCCTTAGCCTTGGTGAGTAGCTCCTTTGCTAAGTCTCCTGATTTCTTTTTTTGTTCCGTACCGTCGCCATTTTTCATCAAAATAGCGTCCTTCGATCCAAGCTTCTGAAGATATTCGTCACTGATTGATAAGTAGGAATTCGGTAAAGTATTTACATGGATGTCCTCATTCATTAATTCCACTAACTGCATATTATCATCCTCGGCATCAATTCCAAGCTCCCGATCTAAAAACTTTTTTGAGGGAAGAAAATTTAACCTGTTTATGATATTTGCGAACTCTCGTTTTATATTATCCAAATTTAGCGTGGTATTATAAAACTTTTCTTGCTTTATGGCTTTTTCAATTAAAAAATTGATGGCGTTATCAATTGCAACCGCTTCTATTTCGCTATTATACAAACAATTAAGTTTAGAATTTGAAGTATCGCTTTCTACCTTTGCATCCTCATTATTCATTTTCACTCCCCTCTTATCTTTCTTTTTTCATTTTTTTGATAATCTCATGAAAGCTATTTATATCGGTAAAAGATTGGTAAACAGACGCAAAACGGATATAACTAACATCATCCAAGCTTGACAATTCCTTAAGAACTTGCTCCCCAATCTCCATCGATAAAATTTCATTTTCTCCTCTTGCTCGTATTTTTTTCTCAATCGAACCTACCACTTCCTCAATTTCCAATTCCGGAATCTCTCGTTTTTCGCATGCCCTGTATACTCCGTTAGCGATTTTGCTTCTGGAAAATTGCTCTCTTTTGCCATCTCTTTTTATAACCATAATCACCGGCTGCTCAATTCTCTCGTATGTAGTAAACCGTGTTTGACATTTAAGACATTCTCTTCTTCGTCTAATTAATTCCCCATCATAAAGTTCCCTCGATTCCATTACTTTTGATTCAGATTTCTTGCACTCGGGGCACTTCATTCAATTGCTCCTAAACTATATGTAGCGGTATATACTAGATTAAACACTATATGTAGCGTGTCAATCGTTTTTTTGTCCACAATATTTTTTGGCTTGAGATACAAAAAAAGTGGTAATTACACATATAATTATCCACTTTTTAAGATATCAACAATTTTTTAACAAGGTCATTCTACTCTGTGTCTAATAAACGCCGGGATGTCTAATTCTTCGTCTTTTTCTTTATCTTCCTCCGGCTTATTAAACATGGGATACGCCCTTATAGGTTCGGGCTCAATTCTCCTTGTTTCAACAAGCGGCGTAGAGGGCTTGTCAGATGTGAAGCCGGTTGCCACTACGGTTATTTTAATCTCGCCGGTAATATTTGGATCAATAACGGAGCCAAAAATTATGTTAGCATCAGGGTCTACTGCCTGGGTGATAATCTTAGCTGCTTCATCAATTTCATACATCCCAAGATCTTGTCCGCCGGCAACGTTGAACAATACCCCTCTTGCGCCATCTATGGATAACTCTAAAAGAGGACTGTTTATGGCCATCTTGGCCGCTTCAACTGCCCTGCTTTCGCCCGTGCCCCTTCCAATGCCCATAAGAGCAGATCCCGCGTTTGACATAATCGCCTTAACATCGGCAAAATCAACATTTATGACACCATGAACGGTAATAAGGTCAGATATGCCCTGCACTCCTTGTCTTAGAATATCGTCAACAACATTAAAGGCATCCAGCATTGTAGTTTTTCTATCGATCATTGCCAACAGCCTGTCGTTTGGAATGGTAATTAAGGTATCCACCTTGTCTTTTAAGAGATCCATTCCTTCTTCAGCAATTCGCATTCTTTTCTGACCTTCAAAAGAAAACGGCTTAGTGACGATAGCCACC
>LBVV01000003.1 GCA_000993275.1 candidate division CPR2 bacterium GW2011_GWC2_39_10
ACTTTTGTTTTTCTCCAAAGATTACTTTTGTTTTGCTATCCATTTTGTATGCATAGACTTCGAAAAACAAGGGATTTAAAAAAAGTGCACGTGGGTCAGAGAAAAAATCTTGTCAAAGAGTAAGAAATGTGGTATTATTAATTGTTACTAGCTATGAATAGCCCTTTGTTATGTAAATCAGTATTTTTTAGACCAAAGGAGATGATGGTTTTGAAACGGGAGCAGTTTGATACGCAGGAAGAAATGGAAAAAGCATCAGGGGATCTTGCAACATTGAACGCAGTCCTGAGTGCACGCAGAAGTGCTTACGCAAAGGATAAAAAGGCACGTTTGAATGAGTTTTATTTCCTGAATGGAAGGTATTTTACTGACTGTTTTGGGCAAGTACAAACCGTTTCAATCCGTGTGGGCAATACCCAGCGTTCATTTTCACCAACCGATCTCATTTACGATCTACCCAAAGTAATGGATGAGCTTGAGTTCCGTGCTCAAATCAGAAGGTTTTTCGCCGACTGGTTAGAGACCAGATCATCTCATTGTGATATACCTACTGAGAGAGTGAAGTGTGGTGAGTGTGGCGAAACCTGGAACATCAATAATTGCCATGATGCGGTCAGTATCCAGGACGACAAGATCTTTCCTCTTGATAACTACATAGGCAAAACAATTAAAGAGGTGAGGGCCGATTATAACAAGCGAGACGATGCCGTTTATCACATGCGAGATGGGATTCGTCATGACCGTTTTATCGACCTGCGGCCTAAGCCAGGATATAGCAGTTTGAAAATGAACGAACGAGGCTGGGCTGGTAAGGAAGAAGGGATAACAGACGATTACGTAATTCAAGAAGGAGACGAGGCTAGGTTTGTAGTATGGAAGTACTATCACAAATCCTGTAACAATGAGCGTCTTGGTTGGCTGGCATATCAGTTCTTCAAAGAGATCTTCAGCTCAGCGGGTTTCGAGC
Organism: candidate division CPR2 bacterium GW2011_GWC2_39_10; assembly: GCA_000993275.1. Classification (GTDB taxonomy): domain Bacteria; phylum Patescibacteriota; class CPR2; order CPR2; family CPR2; genus GWC2-39-10. The sequence continues at coordinate 968 of LBVV01000003.1, forward strand.
AATTCGACTTGCTTCAGATCCCAAATCAGTATGGTAGCTTTAGCTATCGAGGTCCATGGTTTGAGGTACAGACGGAAATCGGCACCATCACCATTGGATGGAGAAAGAGGGTCATCAATATTGAATGGCCTACTATTGGTCAAGATCTTCTTCCTCTGTTTAAAGACGAAGATGTGACCAAGAGTGAATGCAACATCCATGCCTGGACCGAGGAAAAAGCAATCGAATATCTGTCGAAGATACATGATAATGTTTCTCAAGCAGTCCGGTAGTGTTGGTATTATCCCGACGAGAAAGGAGAAGATGATATGAATCTCAAATTGCTTTATGAAATCTTGGGGGACACAACTGTCCAACTAAGAAAGGGTTCGGAGGTGGATAGTCACCAGTCAGGCAATGTACAAGTTACGGAGATATACGCCATGCCGCATGAGTCCGAATCCAAAGATCTCGAGATGGTCGATTGCCATTTTATCACCGTAGGTGTCGATAAGGCCAAGGCGAAAGCGCGCAAAGGTGAGCTAATCAACCTTCTTAAGTCTTATCCGCAACCGGAACGATTGGCTCAAGGGCCATCCTACATCGAAGTCGGCGGCGTTATTGGAGACCAGGGAGCAGCATTTCAGCTTTTCGCCTTAGGTCAAGCTCTCGGTCTCTGGAATATAATCACGCCGGAAACTTTAGGCATAGAGGGTCAAGAAGCCAGTACACTGGCCGGTCAGGGATTCGTGATGATAGACGGCTTCAAAGTCGCTTAGAAATCCTTCATCCTGTAAACGGTCACATGACCGCTTTTAGCAATTGCTAGAGCGGTCATTTTCTTTTCCTTCTTACGTTTTCCAGGCTTCAGGGTTTTGCTTTCCATATTAAAACTAAAATCCTTAATAAATCGAGGCACTGATTCATCTTCAGTTCGAAAGGGGATGACCACTCTTAAGCTATCATTAAATTCAACACTTGTTGTTATCTCCTTATCCGGCCTTTTTGTACCATTATCAATTTTTTCAACTCCAAGAGTCATATTTTGAAAATACACTAAACAAGCCTTCCTAGGAAAGGACCAGTGACCGGTTCTCTAATCAGCTTCAATACAAAATTTGCCATTTTAAAATGATTGGTTCTATTCTGGAGCGAGTTAAATAAAAAAAGACGATTTCGTAATGAAATTCGTCTTTTTTATACTTGGAATTTTAGTTCCATCCTGCTTACTTTAGCGAGCCGAGAGGCGCTTAAATCTGTTTAGCATCCCTAACTTATATTCAGATCCCAAAGGATTGTTTTATACAAATCTTCTCTATATTGGTTTGTAAAGTCATGATTCCCGTCAAGGTTGATAATTCGGGTATTTTTTATGAGTCTAAGATTGTTGAAATCCATAACTTCATCGTTTATTGCATAAATAAGGGTAAGTTCAGTTTGGTTGGCTAAATTGTTGTAAAGGGTTACCACATCTGTTTTGAATCTTTCGGCCCAGTATTCTGGCGGTATGACAGTCACTGAACCATCACTTCTACGTCTACGGGTAATGTTATAGAAATCTAATTGATTATCGGCAAGATCCGTATAACGTTTCTGCAAATCTTCGATGTCAGTTTGAAAAAATGGCGATATACCTATTACTTTTTCTATCTTGTCCAAGTTCCGACAAAGGGTTGGGATTAGGCTTCCCTGTGAATGCCCGATAATTATAATACTTTTATATCTCTCGTCCTTGGCTATTTCATCGATTTGTTTCTGAAGGATGGCTGCCTGGACAGAAAAAGGTACAGCAAAAAGCTCCTTAGAATTCTCATCAAACTTATTATAATTAAATTGTTTTGTTACAAATCCTCGGGACTCTAGCATGGAAGCTAAAAATGAAAATAGCCCTCGGGCATCTTTCATAACCCCAAAGCCGTGTGAAAATAATATTAATGTATCTTGTGGTTTATGTTTCATAGCGTTAATTATATCTTACCATAATAAGCCGAAAAGCGCTGGAGTTCAATTAGACTACCAGTTCATTATCCTTATTTTCAATAAAATCAATCTTCTCGACATGAAAGTCCCTGACTTCATAGAAATTCAGATTTTCGCGAAGCGCCAATTGATATCTAAACATATACCGCACCTTTTCTTCCAGATTACTAAAGCCAGGACAAATAAGGAAATACCTGTCTTTGACAATAACGCCATAAAAGTAGAGTTTGTTAATCGCAATTCGGTAAACACTGTCCAGCCCAAGTTTTGTTGAAAAAGATTTCTTCAGTTCAGGAACATCATCCGATTTGGAAAAAATATAATCTCTATCTAAAATAAAAAAAGAATAATCGGCACATAATTCAGCATCACGACGCGAAAATTTTTCGATTTCTGATAGAATATCCTTATTGCCCGTTTTACATTCTACAAAAGTTAAGCCATCGTCAATTAAGCCAATACAATCAAATTCGTCATCAGGACTGGCGTCCTTCAGTCTGATTCCAAAGCCAGTTGCTTTAGCTCCAAACTTTTTTATAAGCATCTGACTAATGAACCACTCAAATGTATGAGCGTACTTCTGAATTCTCTTTTCTTGGTTCTGGAATTGTTTGTCAAAGTCTTTTTGGAATAAACAACAAATATTTAAGTAGCTTAAAAAGGATTTATTTTTAACTGGTTCTTTTGAATACGCCCATTGCCTAAACTCTCTTCTGAAGCTTTCAAAGTTTAATAATTTATAGAGAATAGCTTTAAGAGTGTCAGTAGACTCAGCCTCAAGGTATGGCAATAATATATGCATATCACCAGACTGTGATATGATTTCTTGTCCCCGCTGTCTTAATGCTGTTTCAATACTTTGTTTCATAATCCTAACAAAATTAGCATACCGATCGGCATGCTAATTGCTTAGTAGGTCAACCGGTGGTCAATCGGTCTATTATTTAATTTGGAACTTTTGGTTCCATCTTGCTTACTTTGGCGACCCCGACCAGACTTGAACTGGCGACCTCCTGCGTGACAGGCAGGCGCTCTAACCAACTGAGCTACGGGGCCTCGTCAATAAACAAAAAAAAGATAACAATTAGCAGTTTCTATCGTTTCTTTTTTTCTGTTTATTGCTTATTGTTTATTGTTATTTACTTTCATAACTCACTTAATATAGCAAAAAAACACCTGAAAGTAAAGAAAATGTGAGGCAAATCTAAGGTAACTGCTCACAATCTTTAAAATTTGATCTTAAAATTTCTCCACCATTATTTGTCAACTTGACCCAAGAATCCATACTTTCCGGATCCCAGATCCCATACGGGTTTTTCAACAAGTCGGGATAACAACAAGGATTAAAAAAAGCCGGGATATAAATCCCGGCTAGTTTGGTAAACGACTTGGTTAAGGCTAGTTTTTGGGTTGAACCAATTGGTTCAAAATCCTACCCGCTTCTTCCAGTTCTTTACCGGCATTGCCTATCTGGCCTTTGCCTGTCAATAATTGGTAATTGTTTAGATGATCGGCAGCTTCACGGATCAGTTGATCCGTTGTTTGCTTTGTACCGCCAGCCCGGTTAGGCTGTGCTATCGCTCCACCTTCGGAAGTTACCAGTTTTTTAAGCGCTTCTTCGTAAGTGTTGGCATAAACCAACTTATCGTTGGTAGCCAATATTACTCGCCTTAATTCCGGCATCCGCGCTTGATCAGCCTGAATGAATAGCGGCATACTGTACATCAGGCGGTTTCCGCTTAAAGGTGTTACTATCAGATTGCCCCAGATAACCTTAGATCCTTGCTGATTCCATAGTGTAATATCCTTGGACAAGGTCTCGTCCTGGTTAATATTGGCAAAAATCTGAAGCGGCCCCTTTGTTAAGCGATCTTTCGAGAATTTGTACACAACGAGCTTGCCGTAATTTGGATCGTCACACTTAGCCGCTAACCACCCAATCATGTTATCGCGTATTAGCGGACTAAAAGGCGATACTATGGCAAATTCGGGTTTTGAGCTTTCCAGATTGGTGAGCACATAATATGGCTCAATCGGCTGATCTTTTGCCTTTTCACTGGCCACTCGCCAAGCATCCTCTTTGTTATAGAATGTGCCCGGGTTTGACATGTGATACGTGCCGAAGATTTTTGCCTGAACACTAAAGAGAGCCTCCGGATACCGGATATGCTTTTTAAGTTCGGCCGGCATCTTATCTGCCGACTTAAACATTCCGGGGTAGATCCTTGAATACGCCTGAATGAAGGGATCGTTGTCGAAAACATAAAAATCTACGCTTCCGTTTTTAGCGTCTATAACGATCTTTACGGAATTCCGAACGTAGTTAACGTTCTCTTCCATAAACTCCCTAGGCGACGAATACGGGTAATCATTGCTGTAAGTGTAGGCGTCCAGAATGTAGAACAAGCGCCCCTCCGCAATGACCGCATATGGATCAGGGTCAAGCTTTAAGAAGGTTGGCGCTATCGCTTTAACCCGTGACATTATGCTGCGATTAAACATGATCTTGGTTTGAGGCTTGACGAATTCAGACGTGAATAACCGTAAGCCGTCAAATCTAAGAGCAATTGCGAAGCGTCTCATGCCAGATCCAATGCGGATTCCTCCGGTTCCGTCATAACGCGTAGTCTTGTTTTCATCACCGTCCGGATAATCAAACTCCGGATAGCTTCCCACGTAAACATACTTGCCGGTTTTTTCACCGAAATATATCTCCGGAGATTTGATCTTAAAAACGTCGAAGGTAGTTTTAGTGGGTATGTCTTTTGCCAAAAAGTATGGCGAGCCGTCGGGGGCAAACTTGTTCACCTGACAAACCACGGCGCCGGATCCATGGGTATAAACGAAATGCTCGTTTAGCCATGTTTTTGACTGTTCGGGTAAAGATTTCTGATCCATCTCCCGTAAAGTCAGCATTACCTGGGTTTCTTTGCCATCAATCGTATAACGATCAATGTCGATGTCGCCAAAGTCATAATACGTCCTAAAGAGCTGCGTTTGCCTCAGGGTTTGCCCGAGTATTTGCCAGCTCCATAGCCTGACACTATCCAGGCTTGCCTTATCCTTTTTTAGAATGTCCGTTCCAATTCCCGTATCTAACGGAATTGTTTTTTCCTCTACCTTATCGGCACTTAAACCCCACGCCTCGCGAGTAAACTGGATATCGTGCTTAATGTAAGGGGTTTCTTTGGCAATCTCGTTTGGCGACACTTCGTATGTTTGGACAATCCAGGGATAGATCCACAAAGCCAGTATCATGGCGATCAATGGCACAGCCGCTCCGGCAATTGCAAATCCAATTGTTTTGTCCGTGCTTTTTACTTTTGCGGCGATAAGGAACAAAACTATGGCTACGATTAAACTGCCACAGAAAATCCAATTTGCCGTAATCTGCGCGTGAACGTCCGTATAGCTTGCGCCGAAGACCACGCCGCGCTCGGAATAAAGCAGCTCCCAGTTCGCCTTGATAGTTGAAAAAACCAGGTGAATTCCCCAGATAACGCCAAGAATGGCGCCATGGCTAATTATATGATTCAAGAATTTGCTTCCCTTAGCGGATGCCCAATCATTAACATAGCGACCGAGACCTTGGTCGTGAACCTGAAACATATACATAATCGCCGCTATAACGACAGTCAAGAAAAGTATTGCATAACCAAGATCAAGCGCAAACCGGATCATCGGCAAAGTAAAAACATAAAAGCCAAGGTCTTTGCCGAAAATCGGATCCGTTATACCAAACGGAACTTGGTTAAAGTATAACAAAACCTGGTTCCAATTAGTAGCGGCGATCGATGCGATGATCAGGGAAAGAATAAAGCTAACAGCCAATAACAGCCAGCGCATACCGATAGCATAATCAGCCTCCACCGATCCTTTTATCCCACTAGCTATCTTGGCATCATCTTCCCCTTCCGTCCTAATTATGGCAAATAATACGTTAATCACCATAAAGGCCAGCGAAACAAAAAATACTACCAAGAACACTTTCCAGGAAGTCAGAATAGGCGCCCAAAAACGGGACACATATCCAACCTCCTTATACCACATAAGATCAACCCACTTGCCAAGAACATAGTCCAAGATGAATGCACTAACAAAGCCGGCAAAGATCCACAAACCGCCCGCTATCCTTCCGGTTAATCCGCTTTTCTTGGAGACCAAGAAATAGGCACCGGGTGCGAAAAATATCACACACCATAGCAAGAAAAGTAAAAACTGCAACACTGAAATCTCCTCCTTCAAAATAGCTGCTTTTTCCAACTGCCAAATGCAATTTCCTAATTAATCACCCCTTTTTTCATATTTATTATTTTTGAAGAACCAACATTTTAACCGATTGATAAATATACAACCTAATCAATAATTTGTCAAGCCTTTTTTGCTGACCCACGTGCAGTTTTCTTTGTGTCATTCCCGCGTAGGCGGGAATCCAGAGGGTATGGATTCCAAATCGAGCCTGCCTCGCTTTGCTCGTCAAGGCAGGTTTGGAATGACAAATCTAAGGTCAATTTTTAACAAGTTTATGAGGAGTTTGTAAGAGTGCACGTGGGTCAGTATTTTTTGCCCGTAGAAAACAAAATAGCCATGAGCTATAAGCCATTGGCTATTAATGAAAACTTGGTCGGCCTGCTGGGATTTGAACCCAGGACCCCCGCTTTATAAGAACGGTGCTCTAACCCCTGAGCTACAGGCCGAAGAAATGTTGGATTGTTTAATTTGATTTTTAGATTTTAAATTTGTTAACGGACTTATTTGAACCAAGATTTGTTCGTCCAGGGCGGAAACCCGCGACCCCCGCTTTAGTCGCCGTTTTTTTTATTTATTTTATATGTTGTCGGCGGTATTAGCTCTGAAGAGCTAATTAAGAACGGTGCTCTAACCCTTAAGCTACAGGCCTGTACAAATATCAACAAAACAAGGTAATTATACTGTAAAATTGACCCTTTTTCAAGGACAAGGTATCTACTCATTAGGCCCATCAATTTGTCCATCCCGCACTTAGATGCGGGATCCATTCTTCCTGGATTCCAGATCCAGCCTTCGGCTGACAGGCAAGTCTGGAATGATACTGTAGTTACATAGAAATTTTACATAAAAATAGGGGCCTAGTGAATAAACACAAAGACAAGATAAAGGGATTAGCTAATTACTTATGACTGTGGTGGCAGGAAGATGCAAGCCGGATAATTTCTAAAGCGTCTTCTTCCGGCAGTTTATTAATTCCTAGGTCGTCATGGGCCATTATCCAATCTCCCACTTTTAGTTTTGGAATTAAAACAATATTAATTTTGTGATTGTGTCCTTCGAAATCTACCAAGGCAAATTTATCTTCAATTTTTTTTACTTTTCCAGGGATAGCTAAACACATTTTACCTCCTAATGAACCGAGCAGGTAATGCAAGGATCGTAAGCCCTTATTAACATTTCTATTTGCCTTTCTTGTTCTTTCCTTGACAAGTGATGGCTGATTTTTAGTAGTTCATCTGCATCATCTTCAATACTGGTTAGATTTTGAGCCGTTGGAGTTATAATGTCGCAATTTACGATAATGCCTTTTGAGTTTAACTCGTAATAATGAAATAGAAGTCCTCTGGGCGCCTCAATGCAACCGGCCCCTTTGCCCGATTTTACCTCATAATTAATGCGTGAAGCAGAAACATCCGCTCCTTTTACTTTATCAATAAGCAAAATTATTTCTTCCATGAAATGCACCATTTCAACCGCCTGGGCTAAATTATTCTTAAAAGGGTTATTGGACGGAAACTGCCCCTTGGCAATTTCCAATGCCATTTTATTTAATAACTGAAATTTTAGATTGACTCTGGCAATTGATCCCACCATAAAGCCCTTGCCGTCTTTGGTAGAAAATTTAGCGGTGGAGTAAGAATTAACTTTTTCGGAGATATTTTTTTGATAATCCGAAACCTTAAAATTTTTTCCCGCGGAAGATACAACCTCTTCGCCAATTAACGGGTAGGACGAATCCTGAAGCGACAGATATTCCCTCTCCCTTTCCATGTGCGGATAATGAAATTTGGCAAAAAGCTTAGCCGCCTCAACTGCGTGAACCAAGTTTTTTTCTAATCTGTTCCTATAAAGCAAAAGCTTTCGATAATCCGGCAATTTTGTAAAGCCGCCGACAACCGGCGTTACCGGGTGGATCGACCTTCCGCCAATAAGCTCTATTCCCTCGTCGGCGAGTCGCTTTAAATCCAGGACTATTTGAAAAACTTCCGGATTTTTTTCCGCAAGATCTAGGGCAGAATCAATATTTAAATAATCGGGAGCCGCCAAAAAAAACAGATGAAGAACATGGCTTTGAAAAATTTGAAGCGACAGCATTATTCTTCGATAATCGGCAATGTATTCCGGTACTTTTATATCTAAGGCGTTTTCTAAAGCATCAATAGCGGCAAAAGTATGGGCTGTTGGGCAAACTCCGCAGATTCTAGCCGATATCAAGGGCGCATCTTCGTAAATTCTACCCAAAACTAACCCCTCAAATAAACGTTCGCCTTCATCAACATGAAGCTCGGCCCGCTCTTTGGAAAAATCCACCTTTAATTTGCCGTGACCTTCTATTTTGGTTATGTAATGTCCTAAGATTTCCTTCATTTTTTCTCCCTAAAAATTTAACTTCCTTATTTTCCCTCTCCCGGGGGAGAGGGTTAGGGTGAGGGGTCTTTATTCTCCTCTTCCATTGAAGGGTTGGTGATAAAAAAGTGCATTTGACGGTTAGCTTCGTCCCTCCCCACCACTTCCACAAGATGTTTTTTAAAAGATTCGATGTTTGCACCTTTAGCGGGACCAAAACAACCATAGCATCTATGCGAAACCGATGGGCATAAGGCATCGCAGCCGCCTTTGGTTATTGGCCCTAAGCATGGTTTATCCTCCAGTAGCAAACAGTGGTTTTCCTTGGCCTTGCACTCAAGGCAAACCGGGTAGGCTTTGGGAGAGAGAACTTTTCCCCAAATTAAGCCGGAAACAACATACTCTAACTCTTTTTGCGTTACCGGGCAACCGCGAATATGATAATCGATATTAATATAGTGGCTTAAGGGATAAACTTTTTTTACCGCTAATTCGTAATTTTTACCATATATTTTTCTAGCTAATGCTTCCCTTTCTCCGGAGCTAACAATGCCCGGAATTCCTGCAAGCGAAGCGCAATCGCCCAAAGCAACAACTGCTCCGCTAGACTGCCGAATTTCTTTTATCATTTCAATGTCATCCTGTGTTAAAGGGCTTCCCTCTATAAATGCAACGTCAAATGGGCCGTTATCATTTTTTGCTTTGGCCAAACGCCAATTGGTAATTTCGATACTTTTTGCAAGATCCAATAATTTTTCCCTAAAAGCCAAAAACTGCAGCTCGCAACCTTCGCAATCCGTTAAGTCAAATATGGCAACTTTAATTTTGTTTTTCATGTATTTTCCTAATTGATTTTATGTTTTGAATTTTTGTCATTTGAATTTGTTTAGAAATTAGAAATTTGGATTTAGAAATTATATTTTTTTATACTGCTTCAAAATTATCTTTAATTTGATTATAAGAGAAAACCGGTCCGTCAATGCATGCGTATTTTTCACCGCAAGTACAATGCTGGCATTTGCCAATACCGCATTTCATTCGCCGCTCTAAGGACAAGTAAATATTTTTATCGGCCATTCCCTTTGCCTTAAGTTCGACCAAAACAAATTTGAACATCACCGGCGAACCGCAAGTGATGGCTATTGCCGACTTACTTGTTTTGACATGATCAAACAAGGTAGTGACTACTCCGGTTTCGCCTTGCCAATTTTTATCAGACATATCGACGGTAAGTAATACTTTCATATTCTTTTGCCAATCCATTAAATCCTTCTTAAACAACAGCTCTTGCGAATTTCTGGCACCATAAAGAAAATATAGCTTGCCATATTTATCACGTTCATAAATCATGGTATTCACAACCGATCTTAAAGGTGCCGCACCGCAGCCTCCGGCAACAATTATAATATCTTTGTCATAGAACTTTGATAGATCGAAACCATTTCCGTAAGGGCCCCTTATTCCCACTTTGCCGCCTACATTTAAGCCAAAAAGGGCGGTGGTGACCGAACCAACCTTATTTACCAAAAGCTCAAAATGATCCCGCTTTCTTGGAGAAGAGCAAATAGAAACCGCAAATTCGCCATGTCCCGGTATGGATAAAAAAACAAATTGCCCGGGAACAAAAGTAAACTTTCTTTGATCGCTTTCTTTTAGAAACCTAATACCAAAAAAGCGCTTTCCTGGAGCCATTTCCTCTATCCAAAGAATTTGGGCGTCACTTAACTCGTAGTGGTTTTTTCCCACGCTTTCCCTCCATTTCTAAAACTACGTCCTCTAAAACTTCCAAATAATTTATTCTGGCCGGACAATAAACAATACACCTGGAACAACCCACACAACCCAACTTACCATATTCCTTGGGCATCCGCACAAACTTATGATAATACCAATTATAAATCCGTTTTTTTAATTCCGGTCTAAAATTAAAACCTCCGCCAATTTCGGTAAACGCGGAAAGCATGCAGGAGTCCCAACACCGCGTCCTGGTACTATTGCCTTTAAGATCGAAGCTATCTTGAACATCGAAGCAATAACAAGTCGGGCAAACATAACTGCATATTCCGCATCCGAAGCAACGCTGAGACAAATCGTCCCAAATTTTACTGCCGTAGCTTTTTTCTACCGCCTCAGACAAACGCTTATGAGATAAAATGTCATCAAAATGAAATAAGTTTTTTTCAGAAGTAATTTTACTGTTTTTGATTAGAAGCGGCGTGCCGGCAAGCTTTAAGCCCAAAGGCGATCCAACCGTAACCAAAAAATAATCATCAATAACCTGAAGGTACAAATCATATCCATCTTTTGGGGCCGTAAAATGATCCATGCCCACAATTAAAAATTGTTCCCTGACATCAAAATATTCCTGATCTATTATTGGGTACTTAAAAACCTTATCAAGTATGGCAATTCCGGCAATATCGCTAAAATGAAGACCGACCAAAGCTTTATCTTTTTTCCCGGGTCCTAAAAACAACTCCCGTTTATATGGAAAAATAAATTTTTTCGGTCCTTGAGGGGATAATCTGGGATTAAAAGCAACATACTTGGCAGCCACTTTCTCGAAATGGGCTTCGTGCTGAGTTTCTGATACGGGCGCAAAAAGCTCATATTTACCCTCCAAATATTCAAAAAAAAGTGTTAAATTTTCTTCTCTTAAAATAAATGTCATTTTTTCTCTAAAATACCGGCAATGCGCTCCATTACTTCCGCCATAGTAGCTTGGGATTTAACAATGTAGTCAGAAGCGCCAAATTCTTTTGCTTTGTTCATGGTATCCTCATCGGAAAGTGCAGATAAAACAATTATCTTGATGTCTTTTGTTTCCGGCGTGGCCTTTAGGATGTCTAAAACATTAAGGCCATGGATCATGGGCATCATTATATCAAGCAAAATTAATTCCGGCTTTAACTCTACGGCCCTCGATAATCCCTCCTCGCCTTGGTTTGCGGTAAAAACCTCGTACCCTTCTTGCTCTAAAGTTAGTTTATATAGTTGACATAACCCCGCATCATCATCTACAACCAGAACCTTTCCTTTTTTACTCATATTTTTATTCTCCTCTCATTTACTATTTTAACGTTATTTTTAAAATGAGCCAATGAAATTTTTTAATTCCTCTTCGGAAGCCATTTGAATGTCATCTTCATTCTTATATTCTTTCGGAAAATGAACCCTAAAAGTTGTACCAATCTTTTTGTTTAAAACGCACTCCACTTTCCCGCCTAGCCTTTCAGTTAAATTTTTAACTATATAAAGACCCAAGCCCGTACCTTGAGTTTTTCGGGTTTCCCAATTTTCCATTCGGTAAAATTTTTCGAATATGTGCCTTCTGGCAGATGGCTCTATCCCCACTCCGCTATCCGAAACATCCACAATTAAATATTTAGAATCTTCGTCCAAGGTTACTCTAACCCAACCTTTATCCGTAAATTTGATCGCATTTTGAATTAAGTTAGTCACAATTTGGACAATTTTGTTTTCGTCGGTAACGATAGCTTCGGCATTGGTAATTTTATTTTTAAAACTAACTTCAATATTCTTTTCCCTGGCTTTCGTTTCAAAAGACTTAATAATAGTTGATATTACTACGCCGAGGTTCACTTTTTTTAATGCAACGCTAACACTTTTGCCGTCAATATTGTAAACCGTTAAAATATCGTTGGTAAGGTTAATTAGATGGATAGCCGAATTATGAGCAGCCTTAACATTTTCGATAATGTTCGGTTCTACTCCTTCAAGTTGCTTTAGGGCTAAAAATAAGTATCCTTCAATTTGAGCAAGCGGAGTCCGCATCTCGTGCGATGCCACGGCCACAAACTCGGTACTTCTATCTTCAAGCATCTTATCGCGGGTAATATCCCTAAACAGAACTATTAAAGTTGTCATTTCCGCACCATGATAAACCGGGTTTAAATGAATATAAAAACGGTACCAGCTATTTTTCCTTTTAAAATATAGATCTGAGCGAATAAGTCTTGGCGTCTTTTCTTTAAATATCTTATACAAATCGATAGCAATTTTATCCTCGTCGTACAAAGAAAAAACGTCGGCTAAGATTTTGCCCTGAAGGTCTTTAGTTCCCAAAAGCTCTGCTGCACTTTTATTATGTAAAAATATTTTGCCATCTTTGTCACAGCTTAAAATTCCGTCCCCCAAAGAGTCAATCAAATCCAAAGATTCTTTTTTGTCGGCTATTATTTTTTTATTTAAATTTTCAAGTTCCAGTTTTTGGTCCCGCATAGATAGCGAGAAGCTGGCAAAGATACGGCTAACGGCTGCGATGGCAATTAAACTGTAGGTCTGGATAAGCAATATAAACGGCAATCCCCCGGAACCCCTCCACGAAAAAAATGCAACCACATTTAAAAGAATGATGCAAGCAACCGTTATAATTGATAATTGACGCAAATTAAAAATATAGGCATCAATCATTATGAGTAAATAAAGATAGATAAGCAAAAAGGAGCCATATTTGCCAAGACCCATAACGGCAAAGGCGCTGCCGGTAAGGTACACAAGATCGGGCAGCAGAACAAATTTCGGGTTCAGATAAAGCCGCGGAAAATTATAATATACAACTGTAAATAGCAGAACTCCCCCAAATATGCCCAGAATCTGTAGCCTGGGAATTTCGGAAGCCGGTATAAGAAAAATGCCGACAATAAGAACAAATAAAGCCAGTTCGGCAACTATGCCCGATAACTTTTGAGCTTTTTCTAATTCAAAAAATACATCGCTATGTTTTCGCTTTGTCATCAACAATTGACCTAACCCTTTTAATAATATCCCCTATCGTATTTTCGGATTTGACCAAATAGTCGCAGGCTCCAAGAATGGAAGCATGTTTCATTGCAGATGAATTTTTGAGGTCGGAAACGATGACAACCGGAATTCCATCCTTTGCTTTTTTCAGTTCATCAAAAATATTTAAGTTATCAAAATCTGCCGTCATAATATCAAGAAGCACTAAATCGTAACTATCTCTCTTCAAAAGCTCTATTGCCTGGTCTAGGTTTTCGGCTTCTTGAACCTCGATTTTTTGAAATGCGATAGCTACCTTGTAAAGATAGCGCGTTCCTTCATCGCTTTCCACCAATAATACTTTAGCCATATAAAATACCCTCCGTTTTATTAAGTATAATGGAAGTAACTCAAAAAACAAAGAACAATAAGCCGAGTTTGTCGAAGATTATCTGTTAACTTTGTATATTTTAAATTTAAAAGCCCCTCTTCGGGGCCTTAGTTGTTTATTGTTTATTGTTTATTGTTTCTTTTCTTAGTTGATGTCCTTAGCTAGTGTAATTGCGTAATATCCGTCGAGAGTTTGATATTTTGATATTACATCGATACCCGCTACATCATTATTTTCTAAGATTTCATGGATATAGTCTTTTGCAGTTGCAATATCCAATATCCCATCGGCAGAATCAAGACGATTATGAATGTAGCCGCCACAGCCATTGCCATGGTTAATAACGATACAAGTTTTGGCACCGGTTTCTTTACATGCTTCGATAAGTTGCAGAGTGGCATAATTTTCGATTGTCTTGTTAAATCTGCCGGCAAAAATACCAATATTGCCCGGGCTCCCAAGCACAAAAGGCATTTCATTTTTTTCAAGCAGCCGCGAAATGTTAAACCAGGCGAAACGAAAATCAACGCATTGACGTAAAATAACTCCAAAACTGCTATAGTCAATTTCGACTTCATCAATTCTGCCAATCACTTCTATGTCTTTATCAATAACAAAACCGGCAATTAGTTTTTTTAAATCTTCCAGATCCTTATAAACATCTCTGCCGGGGGTGAACGCAAGTCCTTTTCCGGGAAGAACAATTTCTACAGTCTCGATAGAATCGGCATGCAAAGCAATGCCAAGATTCCGGATCATTGTTTTCTTAATAGTTTTGCCGGCCAAGCCTAAAAATGACTCATGGATTGCCGGACTAGAATAAGTGTACGGATGAAGACGATCTTTTTTATATGCTTTTTGTACCGCATCCCAACATATTTCCGGAGTTGTGATAATTATTCTTTTTGGGGGCTCGGCCCTTGTTGCCAAAATTTCTTCACGTCTCTTTTTGGTTTTGTGTTGAATATCGGTTGAAGTAGTCATAAGTCTCCTTTTGTTTTTTAAGCTGCCATGTTTTTACTATACAAAGAGATATTTTAAAGCTTAAATCGGTTAAAGTCAAGAACAAGAAACAATAAGCAATAAACAAAGAGCAACAAGCAGAAAAAAGTGACATTACATCAGACAATGAATGAGAATGTTCTCTTGCTTATTGTTTATTGTTATTTGTTTATTGGTTTACAGCCATTCTACCTTACGGTTATTCAAATCTTCCGTCATTTTTTTTATGTCTTTTTCAAGACTGACTAATCTTTGCAGTTCCTGCTCGCTAACGATATCTTTTAAAATATCCTCCGACAAAACAGTGGGAGATTCTATCTTAAAATCAGCCAGTTTTTTCTTTTCGACGTCAATTTTGGCAGTATCTTTAGCCTCAACGGCTTTTGTTAGGTTTTCTATTATTGATGACAGACCCTTAAGTTTACCAATTAAGCTTTCATGAAATTTCTTAAACGCCGGTGCGGGCTTTGTCTTCTCTAGGTCAGAAATGTCCTTAATCATCATTTCTCGCCATCTGGCAAAATCTCCAAGAGGGTCGGCGGCTTGAATTTCCTGGCCCTGAATGTCTTTTTTTACTTTTTCAATTTTTAGGGCATATTCCGAAATAGTAATTGAGTTGGTTGAAATTTTTTCGGAAATTCGGTAATAATCAATTGTTTTTTGCTTTAAATATATTCCGCCAACCGTCGGCCTTAATTTTTTGGCCTTCTCTTTTGAGCTTGTCGATATATCTTTCATCTTGCGGTAGAAATTAAGGTCTTTGCCCAAGTCAATTGTGCCGTCACCCGTCACAAAAGTTGAAGCCGTCCAAGTTTTGGCCGACTCATTTATGAGGGCAGAAACATCAGCCGAAAACTGTAGGTTGCTTCGACCCTTAAAATAGCCGTAAAATATATAAATTACAACGAGACAAACAATAGATGCTACATAAATCTTTCGCATCTTGGGGTCAATTTTTTTTCGCCGTTTCCTTTTCGCCATGCTTTAATTATACACCTTTTTTCAAAACTAGTATCTGCCTACCGACAATTTGGTTTTCTCTTCGATATAATTCTTTGCCTAAAAGATCGAGTTCTTCAGGAACTAAGGGATCTAAAAATAATTTTCTATTACCCGGAACATAAAACGGGATGGCAATAACGATGACACCTGAAGGTTTTAAAATTTTTGATAATTTAGCAAGGACTTTACTATAAAAATCTTTCAGTTGGCTAATCTCATTTTCAATTTCCACCTGTGTTGTTTTTTGTGTTTTGGGTTTGCCGAGGTATCCTTCGGAAACGATTAGCTCGAATTCGGCATTGCCCTCTAAACTTAGAACATCTTTCTCATCAATTTGGCAGCTAAAGTCTTTATCAAATTCTTTTTTGTACCAATCCAAATTCTTAAGACTATTTTGGGCGGCTTTTGCCGATATATCACTGCCATAGATATTTTTATACCCTAGGTATGCTGCCATCATTAGCATCGTTCCGCTGCCGCAAAATGGATCTAGGAATTTAGTATTTGCGTAGGGCTTTACGCCCGACAAATTTATCATCATCTGACAAAGTTTGGGCGGCATCATTCCGGAAAAAGCATCTGACGCCGGACGCCCATAATCCATCCTAGAATAGGTTTCAAAATCCTGAACCTTTAAAGTTTTGCCTATAAAATTCGAAACTCCGTCTTGAATAATGATAATTTCACCACCCTTTTTTAGAACTTTATTTTTATCAATTTCGACAGAGGAAAGGCTGGTGTTTTTAGGATAAAGAAAGCGGCTGTTTATTTTTTCTTCCTTAAACTCGGCTTTTATTTTCTTACCGAGCTCTATAACTATATTTTTTTTGGCAAATTGGCCGTACATGCTAATGCCAAAAACCACTTTCCCGCCAACATTAATTAAGCCTTTTAAATTGGTAGCGCTTAGGGCTTGATTAGTCAATTTCACCTCAAAAAGCTTAACTGAACCGCCCAGTAAATCAAAAAACTCTTCTTCGCTTTCAACAATTAAGATGTCATTTTGACAAAATATTACTTGATACGGACAATTATTAGCCTTATAAACGCCTTCAATTTCTGCCGCCGATAGCTTTGTTTCTCTTCCTAAAATATAGCCGTAAATTTTTTTCATAATTTTTTTATTATCCTTAATTTGGCGCTTCTTGCGGCCGGATTTCTTCTTATCTCACTTTCAGTTGGTGAAACCGGTTTTTTAGTGACAAGTTCTGCAACGCTTGGCTCTTTTGGCAAACCAAAACCGGGCTGATAATTTTCCGTTAAAGTTAGTTCCTTAAATATTTCCTTCACTAGCCTATCCTCTGTGGAATGAAAAGTAATAACAACCATTTTGCCGCCCGAACGTAAAAGTTTAAGACCGCCCCTAATTCCCTCTTTTATCACTCCAAGCTCATTATTTACTTCCATCCTAAGAGCTCTAAAAACATTTGCCGCCCATTTATTCTTCAAACTTTTGGCCCTATACGAGGGTGGGGTTCCGGCTTTAATAGCTTCTAAAAGATCATTAACGGTATTAAGCGGTCTTTTTCTCGCAATTTGGGAAGCAATACTTCTTGAATACTTTTCATCGCCTAATTTAAAAAACAGCTCGGCAAGTTCTTTTTCTTTCCATGTATTAACAATATCGGCTGCCATAAGGCCAACTTCCGGATTCATGCGCATGTCTAACGGTGCTTTTAAGTTTTCGGGGCTAGGGTAAAAACCGAAACCTCTTTCGGGCGTAAGGATTTGATGCATAGATACGCCCAGGTCCAATAGAATACCATCAACTTTATCAATCTTTAATTCGGTAAGAATTTTGCCGATATCTCCAAAATTACCCTGAATTATTTTGGTATTCGCTTTGAAGCCGGAAAGCTTTTTTTCGGCCGCTTTTATTGCTTCTTGGTCCTGGTCTATGCCAACCAAAAGACCATTTGGCATAATTCTTTCTAAAATTAAACTAGCATGGCCGCCGCCGCCAAGCGTGCCATCCACAATAATATCCCCGGACTGGGGACCTAAATATTTTATAACCTCATAAGGCATAACAGATTCGTGAGTAAATTCAGTGCTCATAATAAGCTTATTTTAGCATAAAAAAGGCAATAATAAAAATTTCAATTCCTAATTATCAATTTTCATGGAATATTCAAATGTTAAATTTCAAATTTGTTTTTTTTATATACAGTTAATTGATTTATTATAAAAAGCCTCCGTAATTGGAGGCCTATGGTTTTTATTCTGTTTTATAAAGAGAAATACCGCAATTTGCAAAAGTAGGTTTATTATGTACACTTGCTTACTTCTTAAACCGTTTCCGGCATTTTAACAAATTTCTTAATCTTTCTTATTTCTATGCCCTGTTCGTCTTGTCTGTCAACAACGGAGTTTAGTTTTCGCTCCATTCTTTCCTGACCGGATTCTAAGCTACCAACCCGCACATTTAATTCGGAAACATTTTGTTTGAGAGAGGATATATCATCTTCAATTCTAGTAATATGCGGTAGAATTAATTGATCTACACCCTCGTTAAAAACATTAATCATTCGACTTTCTAAAATTTCAGACTGTTCCTTAAAACGGGTATCTGTCAGCTTGGTCTGTTCCTTAAAACGAGTATCTGTCAGCTTGGTCTGTTCCTTAAAACGAGTATCTATAACCTGTCCGAAATGCTTGGTCTGTTCCTTAAAACGAGTATCTATAACCTGTCCGAAATGCTTGGCCTGTTCTTGGAAACGCGTATCTATAACCTGTCCGAAATGCTTGGCCTGTTCTTGGAAGCGGGTATCCATTACTTTATTTAAATTCTCAGACTGTTCCTTAAAACGGATATCCATCACTTTACTAAAAGTATCTGACTGCTCTTGGAGGCGTGCATCCATCACTTTACTAAAATTCTCAGATTGTTCCTCAAAACGAACATCCATAACCTGATCAAAATGATTGGACTGTTCTTGTAAACGATTATCTATAACCTGACCTAGATTCTCTACCTGTTTTGCCAATAGCTCTTCAATTATTTTCTTATCTTTTATATCCATATAAATAATATACGCGCCAGCAACATAATCGTCAACGATAATGATAAAAAATTCTAAGCACCAAATTCTAAACAATATTTAATGATCAAAATTCAAAACGTTTTAGATTTATTATTTTGAAATTGTTTAGGATTTCGATATTAGGATTTAGGATTTCATTTGGCATTTGGCATTAGCCATTACTGTTTACTGTTTATTGTTTCCTGGTTCCTAATTCCTGAGGTATAATGTATCCATGAGCACCGCCGATCTTATTACCGATTTTTTGGAATATTGCGAGCTGGAAAAAAATCATTCAGAGCTGACGATCTTAAATTATGAACATTATTTAAGACGTTTCTTAGAATTTGCCGGAAAAAAGATTGGCGACAATTTTGGACCGGAAAAAATTGATTTGGACTTAGTGCGCTCCTACCGTCTCTTTTTAAATAGATATACCGACCAATACGGCCGTAACTTAAAAAAGATTACGCAAAATTACCACATTATTGCTTTAAGGGCTTTCCTTAAATATCTGGTAAAGCGTGATATTAAAAGTTTGTCGGCCGAAAAATTAGAACTTGGAGACGCCAAGAAAAAGCAGATCGATTTTTTGGAGTTTGACGAAGTGACAAAACTTTTGGATGCACCTTTCTTGGATAAAAAACAGGACAATGAGCATATAAAAACTAGAGATAAGGCAATTTTAGAAATGCTTTTTTCCACCGGCCTCCGAGTTTCGGAACTTGTCGGTTTAAATATAAGCCAAGTCAACTTAGACAGAGGCGAATTTATGGTTAGGGGAAAAGGCTCGAAAGACCGGGTTGTTTTTATGTCGGATGACGCCAAACATTGGGTAAATGAATATCTAAAATTAAGGAATGATGAATATAAGCCGCTTTTTATTAGAGCTTTGACAGGAAAATACCAAGAAGAGGATGGTGAGTATTTTAGACTAACCGCCCGCAGTGTCCAAAGATTAGTTAAATACTATACCAAGCTTTCCGGCATTATCAAAACCGTTACACCCCATACGCTTAGGCATAGTTACGCCACAGATTTGCTTATAAACGGGGCAGATATTAGGTCGGTTCAATCTATGCTTGGCCACTCATCAATTACCACCACCCAAATTTACACCCACATCACCAACCAACAACTAAGAGACGTGCACAAAGCTTTCCATGGGAAGAGAAGAAGCTAACCTACCTTCAGTAGGAATTAAAAATTCCAAATGTCAAATAACAAATGAAGTCCGATGACTAAATATCAGAACAAAATAATGATGAAATAGCCGCGATCGCGCAAATAACATCATTATATCAATAAATTCTAATGCCAAATATCTGCTGCTTCGATATGTCAATTCACCCATCGACCTATTAACCCATCAGCCCACTTTAAAAAAACACTTAAACTATTCTTTACTATTTAGTACAATGGTATTAGTAAAAAAAGTGCAAAATGTCCGATTACAAAAAACAAGGAGGGTATACAATCATCGAGCTATTGGTTGTTATTAGTATTTTTGCTGTGCTCTCTGCCGTTATCGGTTCAACTTTTCTTGCTTCCAGAAGAAATGAATACGTATTAGAACAAGCGGCGCAGGAATTAGCAGCCGAAATTAGACTAGTACAATCTGAAGCGATGGCCGTTAAAAGATTTCAAAAGGGTGGCTCAACTGTTACAGCCAAAGCTGTTGCTATGACAATAAAAACTGGGAGTTATGATCCCGAAATTTATTGGATTAATTCCACAGATCCTTCAAATCCATGTCCAACAATGACTTCAAACTTCACCAAAGTAAGAAGTTTGGCCTTATCCAATAGAGCAAACATTCAAAACATAAAAAGCGCAGGCCTTTCCATTCCGCAAATATATATGGTTTATACCTCTCCTTTTGGTAAATATACCGGCATTGAATCTGCCACAGAACCTTCTTTTATGGATGATATAAATAATAGTTGCAAACCTACAGGATCGATAAGTAAGAATGTCAAAATTACGCTGGAAAGCGCAGGCAAGGAGTTAGATATATTTCTTGATAACGATACCGGTTCGGTATCTGTTGGAGGAATATAATAAATGAATAAGAATATTAGAGGTCTTACAATACTTGAAGTTGTTATAGCCACCAGCATTTTGGGAATCACGCTGGCAAGCACTATAATGGTTATGTCCAGAATAGCCGGATTTGGTTCCGGCAACGAAGCAAGATCACTATCAATTAACTATGCTCAAGAAGCTGTAGATGCAATTAAAAACATTAGAGACAATGAATACTGCATGTTCTTTAATGCGGATGCGGGGACAAAATATGAAAATGGTTATTTCGACCTAACCAGGGATGCGACCACTAATCAATGGGCACTAACTAGGATTAACCCTCAACCGGCAGCAGCTAATGCTTTTAGGGACATACAGGGTATGGATGGGGCCGACAATAGAATGAGGCAAGCCGTTGGCATGGACACGCCTAATACCACCGGAAGACGCATAAATATCGATTCAATTACTGGGGGCAGAAGAATCACTATTGATATAAGCTGGAAGCCAAAAGGCATGCCGCAACAAACTTATACGACGGTAAGCGATATTTATAAATGGAAATACTATGATCAATAACAAAAAACTTAATGGCTTTACAATTGTGGAAACGGTAACAGCAATCGGCATTTTTTGCATTATTGTAACTCTAGCTATGACTTTTTATGTTAATGCTGCCAAAATATATATCGGGAGTTTATCTGCCAGAGAAGCCGAAGAAAATGTAAGAAATTCACTGGAAGTAATTTCCAGACATATAAGAGACGGCCGAAGCGTAAACAGCATGGCTATAGGCAGCACAGAAGGAAATATTTCCATTAATTCAGTCGATTCTAATGGCACTCTTTACACGGTGGATATAAAAAAGCTTTGCAAGGCAGCGCCGGGCCGAACTGATTTTGATTGTAATGGAGCTAATGAGTCCAGGGGCTATATTTCGATTAATAACTCTTCATCGCCAGGATCGACAATGAAATTAACAGCCGATACTTTAAATATTACCGAATTTAAAATCACTCCGTCCGCCGGCACTCCGTTACTTTTTAACATTACAATTAAAGGACAGATAGAAGAGGCCTTGGCAAACGGCGATTCACTAGAGAAAGGCGCTAGAGGAGAAGGCTATGTTGAAATGTCGACCAGCGTTGCCATGAAAGGACAATATCGATAATGTGCCAAAATATCACTACAAAAAAAGATTCTCTATCCACCGGCTTCGCCCTAATTTGGGTCATGTTCTTTTCGGCCATTTTAATTACAATAACAACCACCATGTCAATTTTAGTTACCAAGAATTCCCGCATCACGGCTAATTACGACGAATCCGGCCGCGCCTACATGGCTGCCGAATCCGGGATTGAACGGGGTATTTTCGAAGTAAATGATAAAATTAAGGGCAATATTGCATGGGATTGTTCGGGCATTATTCCAATAACCAGCGGGGATATAGACCCAGATGCAAATATGGAACTAAGGTATAACATCACTTTTCCAAAATGCACATATACTGCATCTACTGGAGAACGAGAGGTGATTATTGAAAGCAGAGGCGTTTCGGGAATTAATGGCCAGCAAAACTCAATTAGGACTATAAGACAAAGAATTTTTATGTCCGATCCAAATCAACCGGTAAACAAATTCGATGTTTCTCCCGCATTTTCCGGTTTCCCGAGCCGTTATTATCCTATAGAAATAACGGGTTCACAACCTTCTGCCAAAAGCATAACTCAGCAATTTGATATTTCCGGTCTAAACACATTAAATGGTCAGGTAACCATTGGGATGAGTGACAGCAATACAGGCATCAGCCCGACGAGGGTCGAATTAAATGTATCGACAGTTGGATTAAACGCTAGATTCACATTATCTGGACAGATAAACGCTTTATCCCCGTTATTATTATTAAATCCCACCGTGGATGCTCCATTGGCAAATAGCTATAGAGTAAAGATGGAATACGTGAGATACCCAGGATATACGGTTGTAAGGGCAATTATTTTAAAGAAGGACAACACGGGCAACACTACAACCTACAGATGTCCATTACGCACTAGCAACTATTTACTTTACGGATATGCAAACGCCAGAGGCTTAGATCCAAATTATAATATACTATATGGCACAAACCGGGAATGGAAACAAGGAACTTCTACCGTTGATGCGCATATCCGTTTTCAAAATGATGTTAAAATAGACAACATGACCTACTGGATTATCGATTAGCACCTTGCTGTCTATTTCTATTTTTGTAATCTTTCTAGCTGCTCCCTTCCCACTGTCGCATGATATTCTTCCCAGACGGGTCGTATTGCGAGCCCTTCGACCTTGCTCAGGATAAACTTCGTGAAACGAAGCCCTAAAGTACCAAAAAATTCAAGTTCTCCACCTGTCTCGCTTAAGCGAAGCCAAGGCGGACCCTCTGCGAGGAGTCGAACAATATATCTATGGTTTAGCGGGAAGGAGCAGGGTCACTAGCGTGCGGTTTAATTCTCAATTAAATACAAATCGCTTCTAACTGTAAGCACAACTGATTTGGTGACATGACTATTAACTCAAATTTTGAGACATAAAAGACAAAAGAGAGCTTTTAAAACTCTCTTTTGTCTTTCTTAAATAGAAATTCTAATCTGAGATCTCGTTTTGTTGACCTTCTGATGCCATAAAGGCTTCTATCGGACCGTTAGATAAATCACAAGATGTTTCAACGGTCATACCTTTAATTGGGTTGCCAGAACGAATATATAATGCACTATCTCTATCGCTTGATGGTCCCAGTATTCCATTCCATTCATTATCAGTGTATGTAAGGCCTGGGGCAAACTGATCCGGAATAAGCCTTACATATAATTTTGGCTCAAATTTCCCTGCCTTAGCATAAGTATAATCTACCTTTGTGGTATACTCGCTGGCTGGGCGCCAATCCATATCAGGCTGAGATAGATCGCTGTCGCTGTAATCAAGCTTCCATTCATATAGTTTATACATGAAATTATGAGCCGGTTTAAGATGCCAAGCATATTTAGCTACATTTCTGGACCTTGTGCATCCCCGGCAGCGCCTAGTAACACGATCTCTGGTACAGCAAGGACTCCAATACGACTCACTATCCCAGTGATCAAATTCCCAATGTTCGTCTATCCATTTCCCGGTACCGCTACTAGAAAGCGTAAATTGTACCGGAAGCCCAATTGTGCCCGCTTTAGGGCTAACAGTTAAATTGCAACTTACATCATAAGAAGAAGAGCCACTGGACGCACTACCGGAATATACGGCTACGTAAGTTGTTGTCGAACCGGCGCCTCCAAGTAAAATTTGGACTGTTCCTCCGCCCTTATTTAAAGCAATTACCCCCGATCCGGGTTCAACAATCCAATTCTGAAATGTATTTGTTCCGTAAGTAATAGGAGCAATAAGATCAGCTCTTTTAAAAAGAGAACTCCTTACGGTATATCTTGTTGTTCCGCCAAAACCAGCGTTAGGACTGGTAATCCCCACACTAATATCACTGCCCCCCTGAATTCTAGCCTTAACCACCGCTGTTGCTATCGGGGCAGGTGCCGCAAATTCAGCATAGAATAACCCCCCCTCCATATTGACTATGCCGGAAGTTGTTTCCCTATAATTTTTATCCGCATCGCTAGCCATTATTACCTGGGTATTGCCTGTACTTGTGCTATCAACATAATAAAACGTAAATCCTCTATAGGTATAGCCAGCGGGCAAATTATTGCCTGCGAGCACTTCCAACTTTACCTCAAAAGGGTTATTCGAACAAATTAGCTTTGGAATATCATTAACCCACCTACCCTCCTGACCAGGAGTACCTGAGGCACAAATTTCCGCCCTGGTTTTGCCTCCATCGGTGTCGGGGGCCGGGCCCGGCAAGTAATAGTATCCGTGAGTAGCGGATCCATCGGCATTTTTTGTATATATAGCCTTCCAACCAAATTTTCTGGCATTGCAGGCAAGCTGGGAAGTAAAGGTTACCCTGTAGCCTAATACATTGTGAACATTGCCGCCGGCATCCTCAAAAACAACATTAAAATTACTGGGATCAACCTGAAAAGCTTCCGCATACGCCTTGTTTGCCGACATCATAAAAATAGCTCCTGCCGCAAATATAGTAATGACCACTAGATAAAGTTTAACCGCTTTAAGTTTTTTCATATAATCCTCACGATCTCTCTATGTTTAATGACTTCTTTTGCTGAGCGATCCATGCCGAAAATGAATCAGCCTCTCCGTCACTAACTTTAGTTATTTTAGCTATAATAAATGCGCTATCAACGTATTTGGCCCCTTCTCCGGTTATGGCAGGCAAAGTAATAACGAAGGGCTCGCTTATTGTATTGAGGGTCATATTTTTTAATTTCTTTTTAAAATCGGCATTTATAAACATGGCTGTATCGGGCTTAAAGTAACCGCCCTGCCTATCCAGTTTCCCCGGAATGCCCTTAATATCGATAACCGGATCTTTTTCCACAATATCAACTCCTTGCTGAAATGTTATTGTTCCGGTATTGAGTTTTTTGTATAAATCCTCAGCTAGTTTTTGAGCATAATTTCTTAATTCCGATGTTTGCTGCTCCGTCCCTCCCAGGTTATCGGAGTGAAATTTATCGAAACGTATTTTTATATATTCACCTTCTTTTTTAGTTACAACCCTTTCTTCAACTTTCAGCTTTGTAACTCTATACTTAACATTCTCCCTCACTATTGCTACCTTTTCGTTATCCAATCCCTCAACCTCTATGCCCTCTTCCTTTAAAAAAGCATCAACCGCATCATCCGCGACATTGATGCCTAATCTTGCTGCCGCACTTTCCACAATTGTCTTTTCTACTAGCTCATCTACAAGTTCCTTCTTAAATCCTTCTGAGATCTGTTGAGGATTATCTGCGCTGCCCTCAAAATTTATACTGTAAATTCTTTTATTAAGATCCATTTGGGTTATTTTCTTATCACCAATTGTTACTATAGCTCTAGTTTTGTCATACTTTGTTTTGTAAAGATAAAAAAAAGCCACCGCAATTAGAATTACAAAAAGTGACATTAAAGGAATTTTTACTTTATTAAATTTTTTCATAAACCCTCACCTTGTTAATTAACCAAGCCCTTATACTATTTATACAAATTATTTTATCGGTTGTCAAATTATTAAGCCGAAAGCATGCATATATTGACTAATGATATAATCAGACCACAGATAAGCAAGTAATGTACCTAATATTAAAAAGGGTCCGAAAGGTATGGCATCTTTCATTTTTTTAATTTTTAAAACAATAGCCGCTATACCGATAATCGAACCTAAAATAAATGCAATCATTAGCGCTAACAATATCTTTGGCCAGCCCAAAAGAAGGCCCATCATTAAGCCCATTTTAACGTCTCCGCCGCCCATCCATGCGCCCTTGGAAACAGCATAAAAGAAAAAGAAAAAAGCAAAACCAAAAAAACCAGACAATAAATTTGCGCCAATTAACTTAAGACTACCATTTAATGCACCGCCGCTATCTATGACCGGAATAATAACAGCGAATAAGAAGCTTATAATAATCAGCGGATACATTATTTCATCATAGATAAGCATCTCTTTTAAATCGGTTACGGTTATTATAATTAATAAGGAAAAAACTAACAGCCAAAAGGCAAATACAAACCAATTGTATACTGGTAAATTGATCATATCTAAGCCGCCAAATTCTTTTTGGTAAATAGCCACAAAAACAATGCCCGTTAAAAGCTCTACTATTGGATATTGAATAGATATCGGTTTTTTGCAATAATGGCATCTGCCTTGAAGACCAATATAGCTAAACAAAGGAATTAAATCCCAAAAACCTAATTTGTGCTTGCAATTTGGACACGCTGAGTGCAGTCTGAATATGCTTTTTCCTTTAATAAGGGCATAAGCCGCAACATTTAAAAAACTACCCACAATCAGGCCAAAAACAAAAATGAAAGGAAAATAAATTTCTTGCATATGTATTATTTTCTTACAAATTTAATGCAATGTAAATAAAAAAAGCGCCCATAACCTTAGGGGCGCTTTTTTTTAGCTAATCTTTATTGGATAGAAAAATCTTCGCCGACTGCTAAAGTGTTAGCGCAAGTTCCTAACGTTTCAGGCTCAGGAAGTATCCTTAAGTTATATTGGTTTCTGGATACCTTGCTATAACAACTTCTGTTATCGTCAGTGGCACCCCTTGGATCTTCAACATCAAAAGTAGCGTAAGTTGGAAACAGTGCTTTTAAGTTCACGATATTAATATCGGTACCTACAGTGCCCGGATAATCCTTCTTCGATGAATAATACGACTCCAAAGCCGCCTTCATGGACGTAATGTTTGACCTTCGTTGAGTATTTCTAGACTGCATCCTAGCTGTGTTAATTGCCCAGATCATTAATGTTACCAAAATAGCAATGATTGCCATTACTACTAAAAGCTCTATTAGAGTAAAACCCTTCGATTTACTCAGGACTTTTCCTTTTTTGGATTTTTTTAGCATTTTCTGCCCTCCTTTTTTAAAAAAATTTATTTTTTATACATAACCTGCGAAAGCCCGTAAATAGGCATCATTATTGCTACCAATATACCGCCAACAACAACACCTAACACTACAATAATAAACGGCTCTAAAAGCGCTGACAAGCCTTTTATTAAATTATCAACCTCTTCCTCGTAATAATTGGCTAAACCCTCAAGCATCTGGTCCATTTCGCCTGTTTCTTCTCCAACACTAATCATTTGCCCAACCACCGCCGGAAACAACGGATTTGCGTTTAAGGGTTCGGATAATGGCTTTCCTCCTTGTACTAAATCAGAAACCTTAAAAACCGCCTGTTTATAAATAACGTTTCCGCAGGCTCTGCCGGCAATTTTTAAAGAATCTAGCACCGGCACCCCTGAACCCATTAAGGTGCCTAGCGTTCTTGTAAATCTGGCCAAAATAATTTTCCTAACTAACGAGCCGAGCCCGGGTATAGATATTTTGGTCTGATCCCATACTTGGCGCCCGAAAGGTGTCTGAATAAAAGTACGCGCTAGGATTATAAAAAAAATTGTAAATAATATTACGATCCACCAAAATTTAATTAAAAATCCGCTTACCCCCATTAAGAATTGGGTAATGGCGGGCAAATCTCCTTTTAAATCACTGTATAGGTCAGCCATCTTTGGCATAACATACATTAACATTACAGCCACAACACCAACAACTACCAACAAAACGAAGGAGGGATAAATCATAGCGCTTGTAAGTTTTGACTTTAAGGCATAATCTTTTTCCAATTGTTTGGCCATCCTGGTTAAAACGATATCCAAAGAACCCGAAGCCTCACCAGCCTGTATTAAGCTTATATCGGTTACGTTGAAGACTTTTGGAAATCTGCCAAACGCTTGAGACAAAGAACTGCCGTTTTCAATTTCTTTTAAAATATCAACAAATATTTTTTGAATATATGGCTTATCGATCTGTTTAATTAAAGTTTGCAAGGCTTTTGCTACCGGCAAACCTGCATTAATTAGAGTGGCAAGCTGTCTTATAATATTTGCCTTTTGTTTAGTAGAAACTCCCTCAAAAATACCTAAACTGATATTGCCGGAAGAAACTGACGTTTTTTTCTGCTCTATTTTTACAGGGTAAAGCTGTTTTTCTACCAAAGCTTTGGCAACGGCATTAGCGTCCGGCGCGTCTAAAACACCGGATATTAGCTGCCCCTGCGCATTTTTGGCTGTGTAAACGAATGTTAACATTTAACCTCTTATATATCTTTCTAATTGCTGGATATCAATTGAATAGCTTTTAGCTTCATCCAAGGTAATTTTACCGGCTTTAACAAAGTTTGCCAAAGCGCTGTCCATAGTTATCATACCATGTTCGGTACCGGTTTGGATAACCCCTTCTAGCTGGTGGGTTTTTCCTTCCCTAATAATATTTCTAACCGCCGCCGTGGCGATCATTACTTCGGCAATGGCAACTCGGCCGCCGCCGATAGCCGGAACAAGCCTTTGCGATATAATTCCCTGAAGCATACCGGCGAGCTGAACCCTAACCTGCTGCTGCTGATGCGGCGGGAAAACGTCCACAATACGGTCAACCGACTGAGCTGCACTATTGGTATGAAGTGTGGCAAGAACCAGGTGCCCGGTTTCAGCAATAGTTATAGCTGCCGCAATTGTCTCTAAATCACGCATTTCGCCAACCAACACAACGTCCGGATCTTCACGAAGAACCGACCTTAAAGCCGCTGCAAACGACCTGGTATCATAATGAACTTCTCTTTGCTCTAGGATCGATTTTTTATTGACATGATTATACTCTATCGGGTCCTCTACCGTTATAATATGGCAAGCCTTTTCGGTGTTTATATAGTTAATCATGGCAGCAAGAGAAGTTGATTTACCGGAACCGGTGGGGCCGGTAAACAAAACTAAGCCTCTTGGAATTTTGGCAAGTTCAAAACAAACCTTTGGAAGGCCCAAATCTTCTATGCTACGGATTTTTGTGGGAATAAGCCTTAGAGCAAGGCCGGCATTGCCTCTTTGATGATAAGCGTTGGCCCTAAATCTGGCAACATCGCCGAAAGCGAAGGAAAAATCTACTTCTTTATCGCGAATAAAAATTTCCTTCTGGTTGTCATCAACCACTTGAAACACTATGTCTTCAGTTTGTTCTGCTGTCAGTTGACCATATTCCGAAAGAGGCACCAACCGTCCGTCAACTCTTAAAACCGGGGGCACCCCGACCGAAAGATGCAAGTCGGACGCATCCTGTTTTAAAACTTCTTCCAGCAAATGTTCTACTTTTATTGTTTGTGTCGGCATACTTCCTCCAGTTATATTCAATAAACAATTAGCAATAAGCAATTAACAAAGGCAAATCAAATGTTTGCCTTTTCCTTAACCTTATTCATTAAAACCCACAATATTTTACCAATTTCTTCAGCCAATGTTAAGGCGTCATTATAATCTTTTTTATTTAAATATCCTTCATCGCTACAAAAATGAAGCAAATATTTGGTTTCCTTTAGGGAACCATAGGCAATTTGCAAGAACTGTTTAAAGCTCCTACTGCTTTGTCTGGCATATCCCTCAACAATATTTAAAGGAACTGATAATACTGCGCGCCTTAATTGAGAAGTTATTCCATAAACCTCTTCTTTTGAAAAATCTCTAGTAAATTTATAAACCAAATGAGCTAATTGATCTGATTTATAGTATAAAGGATTACTCTGCATGTTTTTTCTTACCTTCTTGCTTACTCTTTTATTTTTATTGTTAATTGTTTCATATTATTTAAATTATTGATTTTCTGGATTCCCGCCTTCGCGGGAATGACAAGGGGTGTTGCGGGAATGACAGTGTGTAGTATGAAAATGACAGGGGTGGGATTAATCATTTTCTTTGTTTATTGCTTATTGTTAATTGTTTATTGATTATTAGGCTTCGCCTAATAATCCTGTGCTACTCTGGCTACTTCCTTTATTGTTGTTATTCCGGACAAGGCTTTCAAATAACCGTCTTGTTTCATGGTTACCATGCCTTCTTTAACGGCCGCGTCTTGAATTTCTGAGGTGGTAGCGTCTGCCAAAAGCAACCTTTCCATGGCCTGCGATACCGAAAATATTTCGTAAATCCCCATTCTTCCCGAATAACCGCTGCCATGACATTCTTCGCATCCCTTGCCCTTATATAAATTATACTTCTCAGTGTCGCGAAATGGAAGGTTTGGCATCCCGAAATCTGCAATTACTTCTTTAGCTTTAGGATCGCTCGATTCCGGCAAAACTTCTTTTAGCGATTCTTTAATTGCAGCGGTTTCGGATTCTGAAGCAACATAAGCTTCTCGGCATTTATCGCAAATTTTCCTGACCAGTCTTTGCCCAACAACGGTATTAACGGTGGATGCAATTAAAAACGGCTCTACTTTCATGTCTTTTAAACGAGGCAAAACACCGGCAGCAGAATTAGTATGCAAGGTGGAAAGAACAACGTGCCCCGTTAAGGCCGACTGAACCGCCAAATCGGCAGTTTCGGTATCTCGAATTTCACCAACCATTATAACGTCGGGGTCCTGACGCAGAACAGAACGTAAACCCGCCGCAAACGTCAGACCTATGGCCGCATTTGTTTGAATCTGATTTATGCCTTCAATGTTATATTCCACCGGATCTTCTAAAGTAATAATATTAATTTCGGCCGAATTTATTTTTGACAAAACCGCATACAGAGTAGTAGATTTACCGGAACCGGTAGGGCCTGTGGATAAAATCATGCCATGCGGTTTCCCGGCAGCTTCTTCTATAAGGCGATAAGCCCGGCCTTTGATGCCCAGTTTGTCCAAAGTAATAACGCCGCCGGATTTATCTAAAATACGAATAACCACTTTTTCGCCATATACAATCGGCGATATTGAAATACGAAGATCCACGTCAGTTTCGCCAATTTTGATGGAAAAACGCCCGTCTTGAGGAAGACGATGCTCATCAATTTTTAAATTTGATAAAATTTTGATACGCGACACAATGGCGGCATGAATATGCTTGGGTAAAGTCATAACCTCGCTTAAAATACCATCAATTCTATATCTTACCTTAACAGATTTTTCTCTGGGCTCTATATGAATATCAGATGCCTTGGCCTTAATGGCGTACTCTAAAATTGTATTCACAGCCCGAGTAACCGGCGCATCCTGAGAAATACTAACCTCTTCTCCGCCTTCTTTTGGAACCGGCGAATTTCCATCTTCCCCCAAATCGGAGATTCCCGGTAAATTATCCATGCCCTTCATAACATCTTTTGCTTCATTGGAAAAGGATTTAAACTGCGAAATTCCACTTTTAATACTTGTGGTTGAGGCAATAAAGGGAACAACCTTGAGGCCGGTTTTTTTCTCGACAAAATCGATAACTTGTAGATTGGCAGGGTCAACCATGGCAAAATTTAAATTACTGCCATTAGCGCCAAAGGGCAGAACCAGATACCTTTCGCAATATTCTTTTTCCAGCAAGTTTAAGGTTTTTTCATCAATTTTTTGATTGGTCAAATTAGCATAAGGGGTTTGGTTTGCTAAAGCCTTGGCCTTAGTTAAATCCTCTTCCTTAAGAGTTCCCGCATCCAATAAAACTTCATCTAGGGCCTTACCCAATTTGACGCTTTCTATTTTGGCAATATCAAGCTGATCGGGCGTTAAAACCTTATGTTCTAAAAGTACCTGCTCTAGTTTTTTATCATTCTTAACCAATGATTAGCCTTCTTTATTCATTTATTTGACGCTTGATGCCGGTAAAAATATCTCTTTGCTGATTAATTTCATCGGGACTTGGAGGGGCAACTTCATACCACTTTCTTTCCTCATTTTCCTTGATATTCCAATAGCTTTTCAAGTCGCCTTCCTTAATATCTCCCGTGTATGGAATTTTTTTCTCAACAATTCCTACCTTCTTTCTAGTCTTGCCGTATGTCATATAAACGAAATAAGAACATCCTCCGATAATTGCTATCATGAAAATTACTAAAAATAATTGGCTGTATTTTTTATTCATCTATTTTTACCTCACCTTTATAATAAGTGCTAATAGTTATATCGTAGGTTAATTTTGCACCTTCCTCAGTATTTAAAGAGAGCCCGGACACATTAAGAAGCTTTCTATTGTCCTGAACTAAGCGTAAAAACTTCATCAGATCTGTATATAAACCAGCAGAAGTAATTTTAAAATCCGTTTGCATGACGGTGCTGCTTACGCCGTCAATTGATACTGCCTGGCTTGTCCCTGACTCATTTACCAATTTTGTTTCAATTTTCAGATCTTTAGAAATACCATCTATAGTTGCGTATAAATGAGGCCTATCATCCTTATTAGGTAAAATTTGGATTACCCTTGCGTCCATTAAATCAAGTAGGTTTTTTTGAACGTCGTTTTTAAGATATTTCTCTATAATATCTCTTCTTTTTTCGTAATAACTTAGATCAGCTGTTGCTTGCGAAATTTTTTTATTTGTTTCGGTTATTTTTTGCCAATTTGGTTTTAAGATAAGAATTGCAATAAACAAATCAAAAATTATTGCAACCGTTACAATTAAAACTCCATATGCATTGGTTGATGCTCTTTCTTCTACTTCCATAGCACACCTCCTTCAACCTCGAAGCTTAAGCTAAAATCAATTTTATTATCTTGGTTAACCATATATCCTGTGCTTTTAATATTCTTAAAAAGATTTGCCTTCTGACCATCAAGATCATTCGCCTGATAAGCTTCAAGGGTTGTTATAAATTGGTTCATTGATTCTACCGTATCGCAACCCGCCGTTATATTCACGACACCTTTATCGTTTGTATAACTAACTAGTCTTAATTCATTTGGAACAGTTTTCTCAAATTCTTCAAAAACTTTTTTCCATTTATAAGAGGCTTCATTTAATGTTTTTATATCAGCCATCCCTTCCTCAACCGTAAGAATCTTTTGCTCCGTTTTTTTATAGTCCTCTTTCATCAGATCTGTTTTTACTGCCATTATGCTTTTGTTATAATCGGACAGTTGTTTTTCTTTAATGTTTTTTATCCCTATAATGGAAGTGGCGCCAACTATGCCGCAAATCCCCAAAACTATGGCCGCCGCCGTCGCCAAGAAATTGCTTTTTCCCTCTTTTATCTCCGTGGATTTTTCCTGCGGGATAAGATTTATTTTCATTTAACCTCCCTTAGTGCCAAACCGATAACTGTTGAATAGTCCGGTGCATTATTTATTATATCCTCCTGGACACTAACCGGATAGGCAATATTTTTCCAGGGGTTTGCTATTTGTACATCCATATTAAACGTTTTCGCAAAGAAAGTCCCAATTTCCGGCATTTTAGCGGATCCTCCACTTATTATAAACAAATCTACGCGAGAACCAAACTGATTTTCAAAAAATTGCATCGATTTAATGATTTCGTCCACTATTGTGGCTAAAATCGGCTTAATTGCCTTATACACCCTGCCTTCAAGCTTTTCTAAGGTGACGCCAAACTTACACTTAAACTGGTCGGCCTGGGCAAGATCCAGGCCTAAGGTGTTGGAAATTGCACGGGTGAAAGCCTCCCCGCCAAAAGATATACTCCTTGAATGAAGAACAATGTGGTTTTCCACAATTGCAAGTTCTGTTGACATGGCGCCAATATCGACAATTAAACTTTTAGCGCCGGGAAAAGTAGCTAGAGACCTTGACAGGGCAATGTTGGTCGTTTCCAAACCAACCAAGTTAAGCCCGGCCTCTGCTATAATGCGGTTAATTCTTTTAACCCTTTCAATAGGAGCAGCCGTAATCATTACCTGAACCTGCTCATTAGCATTTTTTGGCACGCTAATTACTTGCCAGTCGTAGCGGACGTCTTCTATATTCATCGGTAAATTCTGCTGCACTTGCCATTGGACGGCTTTTTTAAGGTCTGACGGTGACATTTGCGGAAAAGGCAAAACCAAAGTAAACACCTGGTTTTCCGGCAGCGCCGTGGATACGTTCTTGGTGGTAGCCCTCGTTCCTTTAACCAACTGCCTTATAACTTCGGCAAGACGCCTGATATCGATATCGCTATCGCTCTGCGACAAGCCAATAGGAATACTGGCCGTCCCGTAAGTAACTAAAAGAGGTTTAGCGCTAGACGCCTTTAACTGAACCAACTTAAGAGTAGTTGATCCTATATCTAGACCAAAAAATTCATCTGAACGACTAAATAAACCCAAACTACAACCCTCCTATCATATTTAGAATACTAGAAAGCAATAAAGGTATCAAGTGGAATAGCGGAGATAAAAAAAATACTAATTTCTAATTGACCTAATTTCTAAATAATTTTTAATTTCTAATTATCAATTTTCATTGAATTTTCAATAACTAATTTTCAATTGATTAATTGAGGATTTTGCACTAAATATTGTTCGACCTTGTGGAGAACTACATTAATGTAACTTCAGGGCTACGTTTCACGAAGTTTATTCTGAGCAAGGTCGAAGGGCTCGTCATACGACCCGTCTGGGAAGAGAAATACGAGGGTTTTTCGGACACAAGTGCGTAAGTCCTATAATTGAGGCATTGATAATTGGTTAAAAATTGTAAATTCAGGATTAATAATTTTTTTAAATTCGGCATTTTCAGTTTCCCGCCTATGAGGGAATGACATCAAAAAATTAAGGTTTCTTGAATTGAATTTTGTTCATTTTTGTGAGATAATTTATGCCATGAAATTATCTATTGGCATTGTTGGTCTTCCTAACGTTGGGAAGTCAACATTATTTAATGCCCTAACTAAAAATCAAGTGGATGCCAAAAATTATCCGTTTTGCACAATCGACCCAAATGTGGGCATTGTTAGCGTTCCGGATGAACGGCTGTATCCTTTAGCTACAGCGGTTAAAACTGAAAAAATTATTCCGGCCATTGTGGAATTTACAGATATTGCCGGAATTGTTAAGAACGCTCATAAGGGTGAAGGCTTGGGAAATAAATTTTTGTCACATATCCGAGAAGCGGATGCCATTTTGGAAGTAGTCAGGGTTTTTGAGGATTCCAATGTCCTTCACGTTGACGGAAATATCAATCCCACTTCCGATATAGAAACAATTGCCATGGAACTTATATTTGCCGACCTAGCCAATATGGAAAAGGCTATCCAAAGGACCGAAAAATTAGGTAAAACTGAACCTAAAGAAGCGGCTTTGCAAATGCCGGTGCTTAAAAAAGTTCAAAAGTGGTTGGAAGAAGGAAAACCCGCAAGGGCACTTTTAAACAACAAACATAATCGTCATTCTGAATTTAGTTCAGAATCTCATCTATCACGAGACCAGATCCTGAAACAAGTTCAGGATGACACTAAAAGCAACCTTTCTGAAAAAGAACTGGAAATTTTAAAACCTTTGAATTTGATAACTCTAAAGCCTCATATCTACGCTTTTAACGTTTCGGAAGCCGATTTGGTAAAACCAAAATTGCCGGAGATGAAGGAAGATTATGTCGTCTTTTCAGCCAAGTTAGAACAAGACCTGCAAGATTTATCTGATCCGGAACAAAAAGAATATTTACAGGAACTTGGCATAGAGGATACCGGCCTTAACCGACTTGTTAAAAAAGCTTATGAAAATCTAGGGCTAATAACCTACTTTACGGCCGGCGAAAAAGAAGTCCGCGCATGGACCATAAAAAAAGGTTGGAGCGCTCCACAAGCCGCCGGAGAAATACATACAGATTTTGAAAAAGGCTTCATTTCGGCAGACGTTGTCAATTGGAAAAATTTAGTGGCATTTGGCTGGCAGGGCGCTAAAGAAAAAGGCAGAGTAAGAGCAGAAGGCAGAGACTATATTGTAAAAGACGGCGATGTCATGATTTTTAAATTTAACGTGAGCAAATAATTATG
Source organism: candidate division CPR2 bacterium GW2011_GWC2_39_10 (assembly GCA_000993275.1). Classification (GTDB taxonomy): domain Bacteria; phylum Patescibacteriota; class CPR2; order CPR2; family CPR2; genus GWC2-39-10. The sequence goes on from LBVV01000003.1 coordinate 37,105, forward strand.
GACAACAGCAAAAAAATTTACGAAACTGAAAACTTTATTGTCGAAGCCCACGGGAAGCCTTTTATTACCAGAACCGAAGGCGGGCATATCAGGATTCGGATAAAAGACCTATCAATTACCGATAGAACCAAAATTGAACCTAAAGTGGCAATCGAGCTTGCGAGACTAACCATGATTGTTGGCAAGGCTTTTGAAATTGCCATGAACAATAGGGGCATTGAAGTTGTTAAGATTAATTACCAAGACATGGGGAATTGGGCCTACAAAAAGAACGAGCTCCCCTATCTGCACATCCATGTTTTTGGAAGAGCAAAAAACTCTCTTAAGCAACCATTTCCCGAATCAGTTTATCTACCTGATCGCAAAACCGGTTTTTATGACAATTTTGAATCTTTAAACGATGAAGACATCACCGAAATCCAAAAGCAAATCGGTATTGTTGAAAGGGAAGATAAATACAATGTCGAAAACTGGCACCTTTAAATAAATCACCCCTCAGCAAGCTGACAATATATCAAATCGGTACAAATTCTATTTTACACAGCAAGGCTGCGAGGAACAGACCCGCAGTGATTAAACTTCTTTAATCATAAAAAAAACCTAAATATTAAACAAATACCACACGATCGTGGAAATAGTGTTTACTTTATTTGGGGGTGGTTTGTATAATAGGGGGGTGAGAAATAAACCTCAAAAATCGTTGATTGATTATATTTTATCTTCTTTAATCCCTTTTACGAAGGAAAATTTGGTATTAGCCACTAACCCGCGTAAGTTTTTTTGGGAAATTGACAGAATTCAAAGAGAGTATTCTACATCCAAAGAAACGGTTCATAGCACAATAAGCCGAGCTAAAAGAGAAGGATATTTAAAAGAAGTGGAACTAAACCAGCAAAAAACATTCAGTTTGACGCCCAAGGGGAAACTAAAAATTGCTGAATACCTAAGCGCCGAAAACTCCAAAGCTTGGGATGGAAAATGGCGAATATTATTATTTGATATTCCGGAAAAAGATCGCTATAAAAGAGACGTATTAAGGCATAAGATTAAAGAACTAGGCTTTAAACAGCATCAGCTAAGTGCTTGGATATGCCCTTTTGATTATACGGAAGAATTAGAGTATCTTGTTAACAAATTAGATCTAGAGCAACACGTTCAATATTTCATTGGCGATTCAATAAAAGGCGAGGATGATCTCAGGAAAAAATTTTCTCTCCACTAGCCCCCAGAACTAGACCACCCAAAATATCGATACATCTTTTTAAAACTGGACTTACGCAAAATAACGCATCTATCCAAATCAAAACCAAGAGCGTATTTGTAGATACTTGGGGAGGAGAAAAAGGGATTTTATCCGCTTGGGGTGGTTTGGGAGGTGTGGTAGGTTTGCGTAAGTCCAGTAAAGAGGTGCGTTGTTTTGTTTAGTCGTGAAAATTTTCCGGCGGCTTGCTTTGTGGATTTTTTGGTTGGAAAGATATATATTATGCACCACAATTTATGTTCAATTGCTTAATTTGGTAATTCTTATGGAAAAAGTTCTCTTAAACTTTTTGGAAGAGATAGTTCTATGTCTTCCATTTCCCCTTCGCTAATATGCTCGCTTAAAGCCTGCAAAACCACCCGCACAATAGTTTCTGCCTGAACTTCACCAAAATCGTACTCATTATGGACACGATCTATAAAATCCTGTTTTTTCATTTTTATGGGCACCTTGGCGGGATTCCAACCCTCATAATAGACGCCCCTTATTACAATTGGAAACTGCGCCCCTAACTGGACGGCTTCATTAATGGGCAAGCGGTCTCTTAAGGCATGCAGAACCACTTTTAATGCGGCATAAGATTTTTCATGTTCTAATCGCCAATTAAGTTCATCGGCTATTGCCATCAATACTTTCTGAGTTTTTTGAAGGCTTTTGTTTAAAGTTGAATAAGATAAATCCATATCTCCCCCTTTTTACTTAAGATTACCAAATTGAAAGAAAAATTAATTATCGGATATCCTAAATAAAAACGCTTTCCCTGGTTTAATTTTCAACTCTTTTGGTAAGCTTAAACCAATAATTTTGTCGTTTTGAACATTAAAAAAGGCAATAACCTTATAGCGGGTTATTGCCTTTGGAGAAAAATCAATCTTTATTTGCGTATTTTCGGACGCATTCCAACACAAGCGAACGCTTCTGGTTATCTGCAAGTTGATTAATAGCTTTCACGCTAGACACGTATTCCCTGGCCACGCCGTTTACTGTCTCATAAAACGGAAAGACATTTATCAGACCAGTTATTCTGAAAATTTTCAGAATATTTTCTTGTGCGTCTAGTATTCCAAGCATACCTTTGTAATTTTTAACCCTTTTAAAGCCGCCAACCATGACCCCAAGACCGGAAGCATCGATAAATTCAACGTTTTTCAGGTCTAATATGATGTTGTATTTGCCTTCATCGCAAAGATCCATGAATCGGCTTTTTAGCTTTGGCGCCATGTAATTTTCAACGCATCCATCTAAGGTTAAAAATGATACTTCTTCCCCTGCGAAATCAAAACTTGATGTGTCGATTTTTAAATCTGGCACTTAAATCACCTCCCATGCTATATATTTTTAAGTTGCACGTTTCTCAGGATTTTCAATTGTACCACGTATATGGCTTTAGCCCAACATTTTTTATTTAAAATAAATCAAAAATTCTTTATTGCCTTTGGCGCCTTCAATTGGGGATTCCGCTTGACCTAAAACTTCAAACCCTTGGCTTTGTGTAAAAGTTACAATATCATTTAGCGCATCTGTTCTAATTTTTTGATCAGTTATGACGCCCTTGTAACGATCGGCAATTTCTTTTCCGACTTCAAATTGAGGCTTTACCAAGCAAATAATATCCGCTTTTTGAGTTTGATCTTGAATAATACTTTTGATATGAGGAATGATTTTTTTTAGGGAAATAAACGAAACATCGCAAACAAAAATATCAATTTTTTCCGGTAAATTTTGTACGTCTAGAAAATGAGTACGTTCCATATTAATAACCCTCATGTCCTGCCTTAATTTATGTGCCAGCTGACCGTAACCAACATCGATAGCGTAAACCTTTTTAGCGCCATTTTTTAAAACAAAATCCGTAAAGCCACCGGTAGACGCACCAATGTCACAAACAATTTTATCCTGAAAATCCAAATTGAACTCTTGAAAAGCTTTCTCTAACTTTAAAGCTCCTCTCGAAACATAAGGAAATGCCTCTTTTACCCAAACATTAGCCTCGACGTCAACCTGTTCCGCCGGTTTTTGAACTTGTTGTTCGTCAATATAAACCTGGCCGGCCATAACCAGCCGCTTAGCCCTTTCCCTGGAATCAGCAAGTTCTTTTTCCACCAATATTTCATCAATTCGTTTTTTCATCGAAAGTCCTTTCATTATTTTCTAGATTCCCGCCTCCGCGGGAATGACAAGAGAAGAATGTTCCATCAATTTTTTTTCATAGTTTAAGAATAGCAGAAAAACTTTTTATATAACAGCAGCTGTCATCCTGAATTTATTTCAGGATCTACAAAATCCTCTATAATAAGGTCATGCGAAGCTATGTTTATATTTTGTCTAACAAAAAAGAAGGTGTTTTGTATATTGGAGTTACTTCAAATTTAATTAAAAGAATATATGAACATAAACAAGGATTTGTTGATGGGTTTTCAAAGAAATACAACACCAAAGATTTGGTTTATTATGAAACATTCGATGATATTGAAAATGCAATATTGAGAGAAAAGAAATTAAAAAATTGGCATCGTCAGTGGAAATTAAATTTAATTAATGATTTTAATCCTAGCTGGATTGACCTATATAACTCTCTACTATAGATCCTGAACTAAATTCAGGATGACGAGTTGGGGGGGTTTTGAATTACTGAACAGGAATTATTATATCCCAAATTAAAGAGAATCAGGCTTAAAAACAAACTAATGAATCTCCCCTAGGTAAGCTGGCGGGAAATTAACCCACAACTGAAAGATTAAAACAACTTATTCATTCATTTGGCCTAACATCAAAAAGAGCTAAATGCTCTTTTTTGATCAATCTATAAACCAATCAACCTATCAGTCCACTAAACTAACAACCTACTTAACTCTCTCCACGTAACTCCCCGTTCGAGTGTCGATGCGGATTTTGTCGCCTTGATTTATAAATAAGGGGACATTTAGAACCTGTCCGGTTTCGATGGTAACCGGCTTTGAAGCAGAAGTGGCCGTATCGCCCTTCACTCCTTTTTCAGCCAGAATTACCTCAAAATCCATTTTAATTGGCAGCTGAACGTTAATGGGACTGTCTTTAAAATAAGAAACGTCAACGAACTCGCCTTCTTTTAAATAATTGACATCTGTTCCTAAGTCTTCGATAGATAGCGTAAACTGATTATAGCTTTGGTTATCCATAAAATGATATCCTTCTTCATCTGCATACGTAAACTGGGCGCTTCTTCTTTCCAATCTTGCCGGTTGAATTTTTTCGCCGCCTTTAAAACTGGTTTCGTAGGAAGAACCAGTGAGCAAGTTTTTAAGTTTTGCCTTTAAAACCGCTCCGCCTCGTCCCATTTTTATATGCTGATAGCTCAAAACAACGTGAGGAGCACCGTCTATTTCTATTGTAACGCCGGTTTTTAAATCGTTAATACCATACATAAGTTAAACTTACCTCGTAGTAAATGGTAGCATTGCCATCATGCGAGCACGCTTTAAGGCGTTAGCCAGCTTTCGCTGATGTCTCGGACAAGTACCGGACATTTTTCTTGATTCAATTTTTCCGTAATTGGTTTGATACTTTTGTAGCATTTTGACGTCTTTATAATCGATTGTTTCAATTTTATCAGCACAAAAGCGACAATTTTTCTTTGGTATATAATTTGCCATTAAGGCTCCTTTCAGTCGCCAACAAGCAATTAACAATTAGCAATAAACAGTATTGTTAATCTTTTAAGCTATGTACTAATTTGTTAATTGTTCCTTGTTTGTTGTTTATTGTTTATTGTTTATTGATTAAAACGGTATGTCGTCGATGTTAATTTCTTCTTCGGTAACGGCTTCAGCAATCTTCTTATCGACTTCTTTAGTAGTTTGCGGGCCACCTTCTTTAGGCCTATCAACAAAGTTAATATCTGTTGCAACGATCTCGGTTTTTTGTCTTTTAGAACCATCCTGAGCTTCCCATGATCTTGTTTGAAGTCGCCCGACAACCAATACTTTTCTGCCTTTTGTCAAAAATTGAGAAGATAGTTCAGCCATCTTGCCCCAAATTACAATGTCATGATATTCAACTGCGTCTTTTCTTTCGCCTGTTCCGTCTACCCAAGATCGATTTGTTGCCACAGACACAGATGAAACTGGCTGGCCGCCTGGAGTATATCTAAGTTCCGGGTCTCTGGTTAAATTACCTAGTAATATTACCTGTTGAAAATCTCTCATTTTGCTCTCCTTTGGGTTAGTTAACTAGCTATTAACTGATTAACTATCTTCCTTTTCTTTAATTTATTTTTGCTCTTCCCCTAATATTTTCTTTAATTTTTCGTCTAATTCTTCAAGACGCTCTTCTTCTGACTTCTGTTTGTCTTCCTTCTTTTTAGCGGCTTTTTTTAGTTTTTCTTCCTTTTCTTCCTTTTTTTCAACAACCGCTTCCTTTTCTTTTTCCCCTTCTACTTCTTCCGTAACTTCTTTTTCCTCTTCTTTATTTTCCTCAATTTCTGCCGACTCTTCAACCTTAACTTTTTCTTTCCTTACTTTTTTGGCTTCCTTCGCCGCATCATCTGACTTTTCAGTTGATTTGACAGCGCTTTCTTGATTTACCACAATAAACCGAATTACTTCTTCGGTTCGTTGCAGCAGCTTTTCCAAATCCTGCACAGCTTTTGGCTCGATTTCTATGTTTGTAATGACATAGATGCCAAAATTTTGCTTTCTAATTGGATAGGCCAATTTCCTTTTGCCCCAGACATCTTCTTTTAAAATTTTGCCGTGAGCATTAATAAGCTTATTAATTTTATCCGTTACTTTATCTAGAGTGTTCTCTAGATCCGGATGAATAATATAAGCTAGTTCGTATTTCCGCATTAAAAAACTCCTTCCCGCGGACCCGTCATCCTTTAGAATGCCGAGGGCCCTCCGATGGTCATCGAAGAGCAAAAAGGTTAATTGATATAATTTATAAAATTTACTTAGGAAAAATTATACCTTAACTTTCTAAAAAAGTCAATCTGAAGTTCTAGAATTCAATTTAGATAAATTTACCCGAAAGACAGTTGACGTTAGCAAGGTGTGATTTATAATATAGACATGAGAATGTTTTCAACCGTTTATAACATGCCGGTCAATTCCTTAAATGAAGGAATGACTGTTGGTGTTGTTGAAGACATCATTATAAATCCGGATACCGGACAAGTCTTGGGCTTCAAGCTTTCCGAGACATCAATTAGAGAGAGATACATTTTAGTAGCCTCCGATATTCGCGAAATTAATGATCTTATGTTAATTATTGACGATTCTCAAAATTTATCCACTTTGGATGAGGTAATTAAAATTGCTGAAGTTGTCGGCAAGAAAATAAAGTGGATGGGCATTAAGGTTGAAACGGATTTGGGTAGAAAGCTGGGTAAAATAGAAGACCTGGCTTTTGACACAACTAATTTTTATTTAACCAGAATTTATACATCAGGCGGCCTAATAAAGGAAGCCTTATCGCTAGAAAAAACTATCATTCCTGCGAACAAAATTATTAAAGTTACTAAAAAAGTGGTTATTGTTGAAGACAGTTATGTCAAAAATAAAAAAAGTAGCGAAGCAATCGCCCCGGAAGCTGCATAGAATAGAAATCCGTCTTCGCCAAGGCTTTTCCGGACAGGTCAGGGATCAGAAAATCCTTCGACAAACTCAGGTCAGGCCAGGAACCAAAAGCCCTATTTCATTGTTGCTGGTCGTTTTATTCGTGGTTTTTTTAGCACAAAGTCTTTAAAATTTTTTTTATTCTTCTTTGTCATTTACTACCTTTTTTATCATATCCCAACTAAATCCTTTGGAATACAAGTATTTTTTTATTTTTTCGGGGTCGTTTTTTAAACTTATTATTTTTTTAGCGACAATTTTTTTAGCATTTTCCACTTCCTCTTCGTTAGAAATACCGGCCAATTCGTTCTCAATTATGCTTTTTTCGATGCCTTTTTGATAAAGCTCCGTGAACAAAATTTTTCTGCTTGTCGGTTTAAGGCGGTTGCGGTTTATTATCCAACTTAGTGTAAAATCTACATCATCTATAAATGAATTTTTCTTAAGTCTATCCATGGTTTTTTCAACCACGTCTTCCTCAAATTCCAAACTTTTTAATTTATCCTTCACCTCCTTTTCGCTTCTCTTGCGATATGAGATGAAAGTCAGCGCCCTGTCATAAGCCCTTAAATATCCTTCAACATTTTTTATTTCGCTAATTTTTTCCTCGGAGATCGTATCCCCGATTTTTAGACTAAAACTTACCAGATTATCCAGGCTTATGGAAAAAGAATACTGTCCGTCTAAATAGACATTGGCTCTGTTTTTATTTTTTTTTCCTTGTGTAAGTTTAGTTATAACCATTTTTGAGTTTTGAAATCACATAAAGCCGGAAAAGCAGCACCCCAAATAACGCAGTTATAGTAAAACTGACCCAGACAGGTATACCTAAAAAATAGGCTATTTTTTCAATAGTTTTTTGAATTAGGGTGCTGGCCGAGATCATAAGCGCAGAATAAATGACAGCGCCTACAAATGAGCCGATAACGAAATCTTTAAAATTCATTTTAATGGCGCCGGCCGGAAGAGAAATAAAAGTTCTGGTGGGCCCAAAAAGCTGCGCCAAAATTATTGAAAGTTCGCCATACTTTTTGACAAATTTTTTAAGCTTGTCTTCATGCCGTATCAGCTTGCCTTTATTGTTTTTTCTAAGAACCTTTCCGCCCCAATAACCAATACCATAAGAGATCATCGAGCCTAAAGTGGCACCCACGGCAGCTGCAAGTACCAGCATAAAAGGCGATACATTGCCGGAACTAATGAGATAGCCGGAGCCTAAAAGCAAAGGAACTCCCCCAAACGGAATTCCCAAACTCTCTAAAAACATTCCCAAGGAGATACCGAAAACACCATGTTCCTTGGAAAGCTCTAATAAAAAATAAATAAAGGCTTCCAACAATTTTTAACCTTTGATTTTCTTCTCCACTTCGGCAGCTATTTTAGGATTATCTTTCATAAACTGCTTAGCTGCCTCTCGACCTTGACCAATTTTCTGCCCGTTATATTCGTACCAGGCACCGCTTTTTTTGACAATTTCCAGTTTGGATGCCGCATCAACAATTTCGCCTGTCTTAGAAATTCCTTCGTTATACATAATATCAAATTCTGCGATTTTAAAAGGTGGTGCAACCTTATTCTTAACAATTTTAACCTTTGTGCGGTTGCCCATAACTTTATCGCCATCTTTTATCTGTTCGCCTTTTCTAATCTCCATTCTTATTGATGAATAGTATTTTAAAGCAACACCGCCCGGAGTAGTTTCGGGATTTCCGAACATAACGCCGATTTTCATTCTAAGCTGGTTGATAAAAATAACTGTTGTTCGAGACTTACTTATAACGCCGGCCAATTTGCGCAGTGCCTGCGACATTAATCTGGCCTGAAGGCCCATATGGGAGTCGCCCATTTCGCCTTCTATTTCGGCTCTTGGAACCAAAGCGGCAACAGAATCGACAACAACAATATCTACCGCATTTGACCTTACCAAGGTCTCAACTATCTCTAAGGCTTGTTCGCCCGTATCGGGCTGGGAAATAAGTAGTTTTTCCAAATCGACACCAATATTGCCGGCATATTCCGGGTCCATGGCATGCTCGGCATCTATAAATGCAGCCACTCCGCCTTTTTTTTGGGTTTCGGCTACCATATGATAGGCAAGGGTAGTTTTACCCGAAGATTCCGGACCATAAACTTCAATAATTCTTCCTCTGGGAACGCCGCCGACGCCCAGGGCAATATCTAACCCTAAAGAACCGGTAGGAATAACATCCACAGTAACCTTAGTCGCCTCCGACATTTTCATAATGGCGCCTTTGCCGAATTGCTTTTCAATTTGAGCAACGGCTAGCTCTAACGCTTTAACCTTTTCATCTGCTTGTGACATAACTCACCCCTTCTTATAAACTAAAAAACAGTATAACAAACTGATTATCAAATACAAGTTTTTACTTTTTCTTTTTTGATGATTTTTTTGGCTTTGCTTTTTTTTCGATTGATTCTTTGGCTTCACTAGCCTTTTTTGATTCCGTCTCTTTCGGCACTTTGGAAAGAGATTCTTCTATAACTAGTGTTTTCTCCGAAGCAAAATTTTCGTTAGTATCCGCCGCAAATACCTCGTCCGGCAGCTCTTCTCCGGTTTCTTCATTCGGTTCCGACTTTTCAAATTTCTTTTCGTCAAACATATCTACCGGTTCTTCTTCGACATCACTCTCGTCGGTTTGCTCTGTTCCTTCTGCAGGAACGGCTTCCCCATTGCTACTATCTTCCCCCTCAACTGCTTCTTCAGTTCCTTCAGATTCTTCAGAATTATCATCTTCATCATCCGCGTTACCCGATTCCTCTTCGTCTTCATCCGCTTCTTCAGTCGTTTTCTCTTCCGGTACGTAGCGGTCAAAATCGGCATCGCCATCGTCTTCTTTGATAACATACGACTTTTTGCCTATGCCGGAACTCATGGCAGCATCTTCCTGATCCTGGCCAAAACCGTTCTGGTCACTTTCTTTCGGCTTTTTCTTTCTGCGGTAAAAGAAAATCCCAAGACCGCTAACCGTAATTAAAAATAGAACTAAAATAACCCAAACAGCCGGATTTTTTCCGTATTTGCCATTTTTTACGGTGGCAGCGGATTCCGAACTTTCCTCAACCTTAAACTCAATTCTGGCCCACTTACTGGCGTTACCTTCTCCGTCAGCCACTTTTGCTTCTATGCTATGATCCCCGCCATCCATTTTTTCTTCGAACATATATTCCCATAGACCGGTTGCATCGGCTTTAGCCGTTCCTTTTTGATGTTCGGGATTTAGAAAAATAGTAACTTTTCCATTAGCAATTGATTTGCCGGAAACGGTAATTTTAGCGTCATTTTTAAGGGTTAATTTGGCGAAATCTTCCGGGTCATAATCCTGACCATCTACATCAAAGCTTGTAAACTCCGGCTTGTCTAAACTTTCAACTTCAATTGGTGTAGTGGTAGGCCTGGCGGTTGGCGTGGGTGTCGGCTCCGGAGTGGCGGTTGGCGTGGGTGTCAGCACTTCTATTGCTTCAAAGGTGACTTTCTGAGCTGTAAGTGCAACCAGACCGTCATAACCAACGCCTGAGATATTCGCAGAAACTGAAACTTGACCTACAGTACTTGAACTTATTGAAAAATTAACCCTAAAATCTCCACACACAGTTCCGCTTACCGTGCCTTGTGGAGTACTAGTTACAGACGAGGGAACATTCAGAGTAACAGTAATTTTGCTTGGATCCATCGGCTCAGTGTAACACGGCAGGACGTTAACAATTATTTCATCCTCGCCATCGGCTTTCGCAGTTGTTTTAGACAACTGGAGATCTGATTCAGTCGAAACTGCGCCTACATTATTTGCAGGAATAAATAACAGCAGCAAAAACACTAACGAAAAAACAAACCTTTTCATAAATTTTTCACCTTAACATCATAATTATATCACTAATTAACTTTCCTACCTATAATTTTCAAACTGCAGCGGAAAATTAAAATTTTGTTCTTTTAGGAAATTTATTACGGATTGAAGTTCGTCCTTTTTAGCCGAAACTACTCTTATTTCCTCGCCCTGAATATTGGGCTTAACTTTAGGATAGTTTTCCCGGATAAGCTTAGAAATTAATTTGGCGTCTTCCGACTTTAACCCTTTTTTGAAAGGAATTTTCTTTCTAACCGTGCCGCCTGTTGCGTAATCTACCGGACTCGTAAGATCTAAAATTTTAAGCGATAATCCTCTTTTAATAATTTTTGATTCCAAAATATCAATTATGCTCTTTAATCGGTAATCGTCTTCCGTGTGTATCAAGAGCGCCTCTTTGGCTTCAAAATCGACGGTAGATATTGAGCCCTTAAAGTCATATCTACCCATAATTTCTCTTTTTGCCTGATCAACTGCATTGACCATTTCCTGGTGGTCAAAATCCGATACAATATCAAATGATGAATCTTTTGCCATAAAACTTCCTTTCTAAATCTCTATAAATTTATTCTTTATCATTTTGATTTTTGAGATTTGATATTTGATTTATTTTATCTCAACATCCTTTGAAAACTCGATATTTTTTGGCTCGGGTTTCGGAATTGGCTGACTTCCTTCAACTTTTTTGTCGGGCGGCAGCAGAAACCCCAGATCTTTATTAAACATTTTTTCATTGGAAATGATAATCATCGTACTTTTTGCATTGGATGTGACCAGCGATATTTTAGTATTCCCTTTAAAAACTTGAACCGTTCCGGGCATCAAAAACTGATGAACCTTGTCATTGTCGTCAATAACGGCATCGAGGGTAATTGGATAATCTCCCGCCGTTACCTTTATCTCAATGCCCTTAAAAGCAATGGGCATCGGCGCAATAGAAAGCGGCAGCAACCTTGCCATAACTGTAATGGATTTTTCGCTTCTTTTATTCAGTTTATTAACCGAAGCTATTTTAATTATATTGGCACCATTTTGGAGACTTATCACTTCCCTGAAAACTCCTTCCGAGCTTTTTATTTCTATATCATTTACATAAACCGTAGCCTCTTCGTTGGTTGTGCCGGACAGCACAATAGTTGCGCTGTCAATCGTGGAATTATTTTGAGGAGAATCAATAACGATGGTCGGGGGTGCAGTAAATATGGAAAATTGCCATAAAAGAAATCCCACAACAGCCGACAAGGCAAGTAATACTAAGGTACCCGTTATCAGTTTAGGCGTAATTAATATTCTCGGTTTTTTTATTGGCTGCAAGGACTTAACTTTGCTTTGGCTTTTTATTATTTTATTTTCAATGGAGCGACTTTTTTCAAAAAGCGCCAAGGCATCATTATAATCTATGCCTAAATATTCGGTATAATTTTTCAAGAAACCTTTAGTGTAAACATCATCCGGAAGACGGGCGTAATCCATTGTTTCAAAAGCCTCTATGTATTTAGACCGGATCCTAATGTTTAATTCAACTTCTTTTATGGACAACCCAAGCTTTTCCCTTTCGGATTTTAAAAGCTCTCCCAACCCCCCGCTTGAGGCAATCTTTTTTGTAGTAAATTCAGGTGTCATAGTTTAAACAAACCCTTATTAATCCATTAATACTAATTATCTAACAAACCGTAAACTGAAACAAATTTACAATTTTCAATTTACAATTTTCAATCAATTATCAATGCTTTAATTTTTAAACATTAGGTAATTGAACATTCAATGAAAATTGATAATTAGAAATTGAAAATTTATTAATGTGCTAGTACCCTTCATCAAATTCTGATACATTAGATGCCAATACTTCTCTCGGCCTGGCTCCGTCTGCCGGCCCAACAATACCTTGCTCTTCAAGCAAATCAATTAACCTTGCCGCTCTGGCATATCCAATTCTCAGCCTTCTCTGAAGTAACGATGCCGAAGCCTTGCCGCTTTTTATAACTACGTCTGCCGCTTCTTTAAATAACTCATCATCGGCGCCTTGAACATCTATGTGGCCTCGCATCTTAACCGGCTGCGCCAAAACTTCTTCATTATATTCCGGATTGCCTTCCGACTTTAGAAAATCGGTAACAAGCCGAACTTCTTTTTCGGAGACAAATACGCCCTGAATACGTTTTGGCTTAGAAATAGAGGCGGAATAAAATAACATGTCGCCGGAGCCAAGCAATTTTTCGGCGCCAGCTTGATCTAGAATTGTCCTAGAATCTATTTGGGAAGCCACGGCAAAAGCGATCCTGGTTGGAATATTGGCTTTAATAAGGCCAGTGATAACGTCAACCGAAGGGCGCTGGGTAGCAAGAATTAAATGGATACCAACAGCTCTGGCCATTTGGGCTAGTCTAATTATTAGCCCTTCAACCTCCGAAGCAGATACCGCCATAAGATCGGCTAACTCATCTATAACGATGACAATGTATGGCATTGGGGAATCTTTCATGGCATGGTTATATTCTTCAACATTTCTTTTGCCTACCTGCTGCAGAGCCTTATACCTAATTTCCATTTCGCCCACCGCCCATTTTAAGGCCGAAATAGTCTTATCCGGCTCCACAATTACTGGAGCTAAAAGATGGGGAATATTGTTATACAGTGAAAGCTCAACACGTTTTGGATCAACCAAGATCATTCTTAAAGATTTTGGTGAATTTTGATAAAGAAGCGATAAAAGCAGAGTATTAATACAGACCGATTTGCCCGATCCGGTAGCGCCGGCAATAAGCATATGCGGCATTTTGGTAATATCGGCAATTTGCGGTTCACCGGAGACGTCCAAACCTAAAATTACGGATAGTCTGGAGTTTGCTTCCTGAAAATACTCGCTTTCTAAGATATTTCTCATTCTTACAATGGCCGCTTTTTTATTGGGCACCTCAACACCAACCAAAGATTTGCCCGGAATTGGCGCTTCAATTCGAATTGGATGAGCCGCTAAGGCCAAGGCCAAATCCCTGTCTAAGGCGGTAATCTTATTTAATTTTACGCCTTCCTGCGGCTTTAAAGTGTATTGAGTGACTGTTGGACCAACATTAACATCCGACATTTCCACGCTAATATTGAAGCTACCCAGCGTTTTTTGAATAACGGCGGCATTTTGTTTAATATTGCCCGAATCGGCCTTGGTAGACATTACTTCTAGCAAATCAGTTGGCGGAAATTTCCAATCTTTGTCATCGTAAGCCACCACCCGATACTCTTCCTTTTTCTTTGACGATTCCGATTCTTTTTTAAGCGCCTCTTTATCCGCCGTAACTGTTTCGTTTACCTTAATATCAGCTTTTGGTTCGCCTTTTTTCTCTTTTATGGAACGGATTATGGCCATAATTGATCTATTTGTCGCAAGCAAAAGTCCGATAACCATAAAGGCGGAAAGCAGAATAAAAGACGCTGTCTTGCCAATTATTTGACCCATTAGCATTTGTATAACAAACCCAATAAAGCCTCCTCCGTTGCCGCTATCTGCTATATACCAACCCTGCTCTTTTTCAACAAACAGATGAAAAATTCCGGCAAAAGAAAACACAAAAAGCAAAATCCCGGGAAGGCTGGCTTTTGATATTTTAGACTTTTCCGGCACAAATAAGGCAATGCCGGCTATAAACATAATGGCTATAAGCGCATAGGAAGCGTAACCGATTGTTTGACGAAGCAGTTTGTAAACAATATCGCCCAAATTACCCGCCGCACCAATAATTGCTAACATCAAAATTAAAGAAGCGGCTATCATTACAATAGCTAAAATTTCCCTAATAGTGTCTTCACCTAACTTAGGAATATCCTTATCATGTTTTTTGGCCTTGGATCCTTTCGGCCGGCCCGGTTTTCTTTTTCTGCTCAAATCTAAAACTCCTATATGGGGATTATAACTCAAAACCCTCTAAGCTTCAATTATATTCAAAATTTCGGACGGTTTTTCGATTATATAATCCGGTTTATATTTTTTTAGATCCTTTTTTTCATAGTATCCCCAGGTAACGGCTCCGGTCGCTACACCGGCTCTTTTGCCGCATTCGATATCATGTTTGGTATCGCCAATAAAAATAGCTTCACTGGGAGCAACTCTAAACCTGGCGCAAAGCTCCAAAAGAGGTTCGGGGTTTGGTTTGTGCAGTTTGGTCATTTCCGGCGTCAAAATGTAATCGAAAGGATGGTTTAAAATGTCTTTTATTATTTGGAAGGCGCTTTCCCCAACCCTAGATGTCAAAATAGCCTTTTTGATCCTTATTTTCTCGAGCGTTTCAACAATATCCGGATATGCCGTCACCATTTTTTTGATATTTTTAATATGGGAAGCTGTTATACCGGCCAAAATTTCATCAGCCCTGGATATAAATTCGGGCATAACCATAGTAATACGCTCACGGAAAGGAAGTCCGTTTGTTTTGTTATAAAGCGGCCATAAAGCATCGGCATCAACTCCGTAATTTTTTACAACGCCAAAAAAGCTTTCCCTGGAAAGATTAGTGGTGTCTACCAACGTTCCATCCAAATCAAAAACGATTAACTTGCGCATGCTAATAATATAGCTCACTAATTCAAAAATCAAAAGTCAAATGTCAGAAAGATACTTAGTGATATAAAATTAAATCCTAAATCCTAATTTTAAAATTGCGTAAGTAATGTCCATATCTATTTGCATTGAATTTTCAATTCAAGTTCCAATTTTCTTGTATTGGACAAGACTAGGCCCTTCGCAAGTTGGTCGTTTTTCTTTGATTTGTTTAGTTTTTGGGATTTAGACATTAGGTTATATTTGTCATTTTTCGCCCTAGGCGCCCGTCTGCCTCGGGCAGGGATCAGCCTTTGGCTGAGATATTTGATATTAAAGCACCCCTCCCCTAACCCCTCCCAAAGGGAGGGGAAAGACAAGACTGTTTATTGTTTATTGTTTATTGTTATTTGTTTTCTGGTTCCTGGTTTCTGTTTCCTAAACCTCAATAATTACCGGTATTACCATGGGCTGTCTTTTGGTGTTGTTATATAGAAATCGGCCTATTTCTTCTCTAAGACGGTTTTTCATGTTCAGCCAATTTGCCGGTGGTTCGCCCTCTTTTTTTGACAGGATCCTTCGAACCTCCGACCTTGCGTTGTTTACTAATTGCTCTGATTCTCTCATATAGATAAAGCCTCTAGAAATTATGTCCGGGCTGGTAAGAAGCCGGCCGGAAACTTTATCTACCGTTGCGATAACCACAAAAATACCATCGGTGGACATAATATTTCTATCCCGTAGAACGATATTTTGAACATCGCCAACGCCAAGTCCGTCAACTAAAATAATGCCGTTTTTCACTTTGCCGTTAAGCTTAGCGAAATCCTTGCCAAATTCAATAACCTGACCATTATCGACTACAAAAATATTTTGTTCGGGGATGCCCATTTCTATGGCTAAATCCCGATGATGGATTAAGTGATGATATTCGCCATGATAGGGAACAAAGTACTTCGGCCTTACCAATGCCAGCATTAATTTTAATTCTTCTTGCTTGGAGTGGCCCGAAACGTGCGTTTTAATATCATCTTTTTCGTCGTAAATTACTTCGGCACCTTCCCTAAAAAGATCGTCTATTACGTCCGTGATGGCAGATTCGTTGCCTGGAATCGGAGATGAAGAAAAAATGACGGTATCTCCTTTTCTAATTTTTATTTGCTGATGATCGCCCGAAGCCATTCTGGCTAAGGCGGACATTGCTTCTCCTTGAGATCCCGTAGAAATAACGGCAACTTGGGTATCGGGATATTTATTTATATCCTGAACCTTTATAATAAGTCCGGCCGGAATTTTTAAATAACCAAGCCTTACAGCAACCTCAATGTTGTTAAGCAAGCTTCTTCCCGAAATGGCCAGCTTTCTTCCCGAAAAAACGGTTGCATTTACGAACTGTTGTATCCTGTTAATCTGCGAGGCAAAAGTAGCAATAATTACCCTTCCTTTGGCAGAAGATAAGATGCTGTCAAAATTCTTTTGAAGAGAGGTTTCGGTTCCGGAATATCCCGGAGCCTCTGAACCAGTAGAATCGCCAAATAAAGCCAAAACTCCTTGTTTGGATAGCTCCACCAATCTATGGATATTCGGCAGCTTACCGTCAACCGGCGTAAAATCAAATCTATAGTCGCCGGTAGCAATAACAACACCAACCGGAGTGTGAATTGCTAATGCAACTGCATCAGGAATGGAGTGAGTCATGCGAATAAACTCCACCTGAAAAGCACCAAGGGTTAGCTTTTCATCCTTATCCGGATCAACGGTTCTTATTGCAAGAGCCCCCATAATTTTAAATTCTTTTAATTTGTTTTGAATAAGTCCCGCCGTTAAACGAGGCGCATAAATTGGCGCCGGTATTTTTGGCAGAACATAAGGCAATCCTCCAACGTGATCTTCATGCCCGTGGGTAATTAAATACGCTCTCACTTTTGATTTGTTTTCCTCTAAATACGAAACATCCGGAATAATATAGTCCACTCCCGGCATATCAGCCGGCGGAAACATAAATCCGCAATCTACGATTAAAATATCATTTCCATATTCAAAAATGTACATATTTTTTCCAATTTCACCCATGCCGCCCAAAGGTATAATTTTAAGGTTTTCGGCCTTACTTTCAAATACCTGGCCTTTTCTTGCGGGTCCTTGGCTTCGATATTGCTTTTTTTGTGAAGAAGGATTTTTGCTAGCATCCATCTTTTCTTTGTTCTCTTCGTTCATTAATTAATTTCTCCTTTTTATTGCCCTGGAAGAGTCCGGGCTAATTTAAATTTTCTTTAGTATTTGTTGCTATTGTTTCTTCATTTATTTTTTTCAGTAATTTCGGTAATTTCATAAAATCTGCTTTTAAGACGTCTCGCATTGAGCCATTATGAAGTGCGGCAGCCGGATGGTAAAGCGCAAAAAAAACCTGGCTTTTTCCAAGCCACTCTACCTCTTTTCTAAAAGCTTTGCCGTGAGCAGCCGATATTTTCATGTCCGGAAAAAAACGATTCAAAGAATGACGTCCTAAAAAGACTATTACCTTGGGGTTAATTATTTCAATTTGTTTTTTTAAATAGGGGAAGCAGGCTTCAACTTCCTGCGGTAGCGGATCCCTGTTTGCTGGCGGCCTATGTTTTACAACGTTTGCAATATAAACATCTTCCCTCTTGTATCCATTTTCTTCAAGCATTTCCGTTAAAAACTTGCCGGCGGCTCCCACAAACGGTTTGCCTTGCTGGTCTTCCTTTTCTCCCGGAGCCTCGCCAATTAAGACAATTTCCGCTTGCGGATTTCCATCTCCCGGCACCGAATTTGTGGCATTTTTAAACAAGCCGCACCTGGTGCAGTTTCTGGCAAGATCATTTATTGCCTCCAAAGATAGAGCTTTGTCTATTTGAGAATCAGAAATCATAAAAGTTTAAATATATTTGAGAGCCCTTTAAAAGTTGAACCAACTATATCACACGGCACCACACAAGTCAACCAGAAATAGCCACCTTACTTTCTACTTGAAATCCTGTGGATAATATGATAAAATAAGTTCAAGAATTATTAACAAAGGGGAAGCCTACAATGTTAAAAAAAGATGACAAAGTTAATATCGTAAAAAAGTTCGGCGCAAGCGAAAAAGACACCGGATCTCCGGAAGTTCAAATTGCTATTTTTTCTGAACAGATAAAGCAGTTAACCGAGCATCTAAAAACCCATAAAAAAGATGATCACTCTAGGCGCGGTTTGCTGAAAATGGTAGGAAAAAGACGAAGACTTCTTGATTTTCTATCCAAAAGAAACCGTGACAAATACGATGGTCTTATTAAAGTTTTAGGTCTGAGGAAGTAAATACAATAATTACAAATATCAAACCTGTCTCGCTTTGCTTGCCAGTATAGGCGCCAAGACTGGTCTATCTCGTTGCCAAGGCGGATGAAATCCAAAATTATAATTAGGAGTTTTAAAGTTTGATAATTAATTTGGCGTTTTTAATTTGATATTTAACAATAATTAATAACTTGCTAGGAATCAGAACCTGGAAGAAAAATCCGTATGGATTCAACTTCTTGTTTTGACTCCTAGCTCTAACGCCTAAATATAGGCAGGCCCGCCAAAATTTTATTTTGCAAAAAATTAAGCGGGCAGGAAAGAGAGGAACTTATGAGTTCTATTGTAAAAGGCAGTAAAGTTTTTGAAACTGAATTTGCCGGAAAAAAACTAACTATCGAAACCGGAAATTTTGCAATGCAAGCTTCCGGCGCCGTGATGCTAAAATACGGCGACACCGTGCTAATGGCAACCGCTGTGGTATCGGATAAAGTAAGGGCGGACATCGATTATTTCCCCCTTATGGTTGATTTTGAAGAAAAACACTACGCCGCCGGTAAAATATCCGGAAGCCGTTTTATAAAAAGAGAAGGACGACCCTCAGAAACCGCCATTTTAACGTCAAGGTTAATTGACAGGCCCGTAAGGCCCTTGTTTCCAAAAGGATACAAAAACGACATTCAGGTAATTGTGACGGCTCTTTCTTTTGATAAAGAAAACGATCCCGATTATCTGGGCATTATTGCCGCTTCCGCTGCTTTATCGCTTAGTGGCGCTCCCTTTATGGGGCCAATTTCGGGCATTAGGGTCGGTTTAATCGAGGACACGCTTGTTTTAAACCCGACCATTACCGAAATGGAAAATTCCAAGCTGGACTTAATAATAAGCGGCACCAAAGACGGCATTATTATGGTAGAAGCCGGCGCCTCCGAGGTAACGGAAGAAAAAATGATCAAAGCTCTTGAGCTTGGCCATCAAGGCATGAAACCGGTTATTGAACTTCAAGAAAAAATGGCTAAAGAAATCGGCGTTAAACCCAAAGAATATGAATTATTTACCGTGAGCAAAGATGCCATTTCTGCCGTAGAAAAATTTTTAGTCGGCAAATTAGGGGAAGACATAAGACATTCCGATGAAATTCAAAGAGAAGGAGCTATCGCCGATCTTGAATCCCAAGTTTTTGGCGATCTGCAAGATGACTACGAAGCCGCCGAAATTTCGGAAGCCTTTAACAAAATTATCGACATGGAAGTAAGAAGGGGAATTTTAGATGATGGAGAAAGGCCCGACGGAAGAAAGCCGGACGAAATAAGAAAAATCACTTCCCAAGTTGGCTTGCTCCCAAGAACCCACGGTTCGGCTCTATTTACCAGAGGTCTAACTCAGTCTTTATCGATAACGACACTAGCCGGGCCCGGAATGGCGCAAATGATTGACACTATGATGGAAACCGGCGAAAAAAGGTTTATGCTGCATTATAACTTCCCCCCTTATTCTGTTGGAGAAGCAAAACCCCTAAGAGGTACCGGACGAAGAGAAGTGGGACACGGAAATATTGGCGAAAGAGGCCTAACGAAAGTTTTGCCAAGTCAAGAAGACTTCCCTTACACCATTAGAGTAGTTTCGGAAATCCTATCTTCGAACGGTTCTACCTCTATGGCTTCTGTTTGCGGCGCTACCTTAGCCTTAATGGACGCCGGCGTCCCAATTACCGCTCCTGTTGCCGGTATTGCCATGGGCCTTATAACTTCGCAAGATGCAAAGGGTAAAATCGAAAAATACGTTATTCTTTCCGACATTAGAGACGTAGAGGACTATGCCGGAGATATTGACTTTAAGGTAGCCGGAACAGCCGAAGGCATTACCTCCATGCAGATGGATATGAAAATTAAAGGCGTCTCTCCTGATATTCTAGGCGAAGCCCTAAAGCAGGCAAAAAAAGGAAGGCTTCATATTCTAGACAAAATGCTTGAAGCCATCCAGGAACCAAGAGCCGAAATTTCTAAGTACGCTCCAAGAGTTTACACCATTCAGATCAAACAAGAAAAAATCAAAGACGTTATTGGTAAAGGCGGCGAAACTATAAACAAGATTATAGCGGCTACAGGCGTAGAAATTGATATTCAAGACTCTGGCCAAATCAACATTTCTGCCGTAGACGGAGAAGCAGCCAAAGAAGCTATTAAGATAATTGAAGGCATTGTAAAAGAACCGGAAATTGGCACCGTTTACCAAGGCAGAGTTACCAGAGTTGAAAACTTCGGTTGTTTTGTAGAGATTTTGCCCGGCAGGGAAGGCTTGGTTCATATCTCTCAATTGGATAAAGAACGAGTAGAAAATGTTTCCGACATCGTTAAGGTTGGCGACATTATTCCGGTAAAACTTACCGAAATTGACCGCCAAGGCAGAATCAACTTATCCCGAAAAGCCGCCCTTAAGTAAATAAAGTACTCAAGTTAATAAGTTTTAAAAAAAGCCCCAAACAATAGGGGCTTTTTTATTATGACCATGTGTAGCCTTTTTAACATTTCCTTAACTTTTTCTTCCGCTTCTTCTTTACTATGAATTTCGGCTCTATCGTAAGCTTCATTTACCGCCGTTTTAATTTGGCCGATTACCCACCCATGTTCCTCTGGCCGGTAATTTATCCCTTCGCTTTGAATAATATCAATTACTTCATTCCCGTTTACAATTTCAAGATGTTTTCCTTCTGCCGTTTCTTTTCTAACCAAATCCAAAATTTCCAGTGCCGTGGAAAGGAAAGCTGTATCGGTTGTACCGTCCGGACGAAAACTGGACATGGTATCAGCTAGAGTTAAAAGAATTAATGACGGAAACCTCGGGTCTCTTGCCAGTTGTTTTTGTTTACGAAGCCCCATCTCACTAAAACTAATCATTCGCATATGTTTTTTTATTAGCCAGGAAGCATTGTCTTTACCGTTATCCCACTTTAGTCTGTCGGCAAGTTGATGAAACATCTCTACCGATATTTTATCATGTCCGTTAAAACGGATACGCTCTCCGTCAAAACTTTTAGTTGCCGGCTTTCCAATGTCATGAAAAAGACCGGCAATATTAAGCTGGGGAACAGCCTCTTTAAATAAATTTTCATATTGATCAGATTCCTTTAAATCCCACAATTTTTTTAGGAGCATCATTGTGTGCTTAAATACGTCCCCCTCGCTATGATAAATTTTCGGCTGCTCAACCCCTTTTAAGTTTTGGATTTCCGGCAAAATTGCGTTCAAAACATGCGCTTTGTCCATCAGTTCAATGGTCTTTAGGGGGTTAAAAATTAAGGACTTATATAATTCTTCGCCGATTTTCTCCCAAGGCACCCTCTCAACTTTAAGGCCTTTTTCATTGGTAAACTTCTTTAATATTTCCTCACGGTTAGTCTTTATCGAATTAAAGGTGTTTTCCTCTATTTCAAAATTAAGTTGCGATGCAAAGCGGATTGCCCTTAGCATTCTGCTGGGATCTTCCAAAAACCGCTCATCCGCACTGCCCACCGCTCTAATAATACCCTTTTTTAAATCCTTATAGCCTCCCAAAGGGTCTATAAGATTACCTTTTCGCAAATCCATGCCTATGGCGTTTATAGTAAAATCACGTCTGGAAAAATCGTCTTCAATACTTACGTTTTCGTGGCTTACCTCGGCATGTTTCTGACGAGCTCTCTCCATGTAAACTTCGGTTCTGGGCAAAGCAATATAAATAATGTCTTTTGACAATTCATCGCGGATCTTGGGCCTAAATTTATAAACACCGAAGTTGCGGCCTTCAATTAGATCAACTTTTCCCAACCCTCCTAGAATAACTTCCAAAGAATTTTTATTAACTCCTTCGATAATTAGATCATGGTCTTTATTTTCTATGTCCAAAAGCCCATCCCGTACGGCACCGCCAACCATGGCTATCCGACTTTCCGGATACGCATCTAAAATATTCTGAACAAATGCTAAATCGGGATCACTTTTAAACTTTTCGGCCACCTTTTCTATTCCAGAATTGTATCCGCCTTCAGTCGAACCAAAATTATTATTTCCTTTTTCCATAAAAATATTATATCAAAATAGTTATCAAATTGATTCGTCATTTGAGACCGATGAAAAAAGTTTTTTAGAGTGCCATTGTCCATACGGATCCGTACCGTGACGAGTAACGAAGCAATCTTCTTACGTTCGAAACAAGATTGCCGCACTCTCCGGCGGCTGCCGGATCGTTCGCAATGACATTTTTGGGGAGTTTTGTGGGCGGTCTCTTGCGATCTCTCAGCATTTTGATCTGACCCACGTGCAGTTTTTTAAATTTCTTTCAAAATTGGCCAACAAAATCCAGATTTATCTCTTTTCCGGTAAGAAACCGAGATATTTCAGCAGTA
>LBVV01000004.1:0-16033 GCA_000993275.1 candidate division CPR2 bacterium GW2011_GWC2_39_10
GGTTTAGGCCTGTTAAGCCTTGATACTGTTGAGTTGATGCAAGGCATTGACGAAGAGTATGAGGCATTTATAAAAGGCGGAAGGATAGATGACGACGAATACGGAAAATTTGCCAAGTCAATTGGCAAAGAGGTAAAAGACCTCACGGCTCCCAACCTAGCCGAGTTGGTTTTGACAAAAATGGTATAGCAAGCTCAAGCTTGTCTTACTGTCTCAAAACTAAAAAAGCTTTGTCGGTATACCCGGCGTTATAACAATAATGTCGGGTATTTTTTATTTTAAACACTAAATTCATCAGTAACTGCTCACAACCCTGCGTCTTTGCGAGTGAAACGAAGCAATCTCCTCTGCTTGAAACAAGATTGCCGCATTCTCCGGCGGCTGCCGGATCGTTCGCAATGACGATTGTGAGCAGTTACATTCTCAGGCTTCACAAGTTAATAATAATGTGGTAAAATTACACGATTACCTTATTGGATAGCGACTTGAAAATTTGAATACAATCGAGGAGGTTTACAGTGGAGAGATTTACGATCGGAATTGATGCTGGAAGCGGTGGAACCAACTTAAAGGAGATCGCAAAAGGCGCATTTTTAGCAGCGTATGATCTGCCTGATGCTACTCTCGTTTTGATAGGTGTTCGCAGCCTTTTGTTTAGGTATCTTGCCGAAATTTCGAAGAATCTTAATAAACCGATCCCAAACAACATCACGATTTGGATTGGCGAAGGAATTCCTGTGGAGATGGAAGACGATCCGGTGCTAGCGCTAGCCAGCAAAAAGGATTCTAGTATGGTTAAGGCCTTTTTTTGGCTGAAAGAAGGCGCATTGGATGCCTTAATTACTCCGGGAAGCACGTCGGTGGCAGGTTATGGCGGTTACCGTCGGATTGGTCCGATAAACCGTGGTATCAGGCCGGGCATTATAACTCCCTTTCCAACCGTTAACGGAAGGTACTCGTACGTAATGGATTCAGGAGCGCTTGCTGATTGCCGTTCTCAGGAACTCGTTGGTTTTTCGGCCATGGCAACATCTTATCTTCGGTCTTCTCTCGATTATACAAATCCCAGCGTGGGGATTTTGAGTATAGGCGAGGAGAAGAAAAAAGGCAATAAGCTCATAGAGGAGGTTTGGTTACAAATTGATAGTAACAGTGGTTTCGGACTAAACTTCATCGACGGCAATATCGAAGGACGAGATATCCCATTGGGAACCACCGATATTATTGTTTGCGATGGATATACCGGCAATATTGTTTTGAAGCTGTCGGAATCCTTAGCGAAGTCCGTTCTTGAAATGGTTATAAATTCTATGACAAGAACGACGAAAGGTAAAATCGGTGCGGCTTTGGTTAAGACCAACCTCAAAGAGGACCTTCGGGTTCTCGATTATGAGGAATACGGCGGAGCAATTATGCTCGGTATCAAAAAGCCGCTTATCATCTGCCATGGAAACTCGGGATGGAAGGCTATCTATAATGCAACCGTTAAGACAACATTTAGTGCGTTGTCTAACAGGGTAATCGAAGCAATGAAAAGCGATTTATTGCAGATCGACTGGAAGGAGCTAGCAGGCAAAAAGTAAAAGGTAAGGACTTAGGAAACTGATTAGACAAAGTAGATTGGAGGATAAACAGATGGAAATGAATTATCCAAAAATGCCGGTTGATGAACGTATTGATAGGTATTTAAAGCTGACTGATTCGCGCTACCCTATCCAAATCGGAGGTATGGCGTGGGCTGGAAATGCGTACAATATGTCTTTGGGCGCCAACATTGGTATGGTGGTTTTTCTTGGCTCCGGCAATATAGATCCGGAACTTTTAAGGGAGCAAATCAAGGCATTCCGATTATTGGCTCCCGGAAAAAAGTGCGGCGTAAATCTTATTATGCTAAAAACGACGAAGAAGCCCGAGCTTGAGCAGTTAATCCAAGCCAGAATAAATGTCTGTATAGAAGAAGGCGTGGAGCGCGTAGCAACGGGTGCAGGTCTGCTGACAAAAGAGCAAGTTGTGTTTCTAAAATCCGGCGGCTGTCAGCTGTTTGCAGTGGTGGGGCATGTAAGGACCGCCATTCTTGCGGCAGAACTCGGATACGATTTCATTGTAGCTGAAGGTCGTGAAAGCGGAGGTCATGTTGGTCCAGTGCTCACTGAGCCTTTAGTTGCTGAAGTCGTTAAGGATATTACTCATATACCTGTGGTCGCGGCCGGTAACCTGAAAGACTATAAGGATCTAGCAAAGATGCTGGAACTGGGCGTTGTTGCAGGGCAGGCCGGAACCGTTTTTCTGGCGACAACGGATTTTGATATTCACGAGAATTACAAAAACGCTATTGTCAATGCCCAGGAAACGGTAGTTACGGCGATAAACCGAATTTTGCAGGTCCGTCAGGTGCCCAATGCATTTACGGATGAGTTTATGAAATGCAAGGAAGAAGGAGCTTCGGTTATAGAATTAGAAGAGCTTTGTCTGGGTCGTCTTAAGCTTGCTACCGTTGATGGCGACTGGGATAAAGCATCCTTCATGGCCGGCGATGTAGCCAAGAGAATCAGGAGTTTAGTATCCGTAAAAGAACGTGCGGATAATTTCTGGCTCCATATGCCCAGCATCCTTCCGGAGACATCGAGTCTTGTTAAACAAACAGCGATATAGCAGAAAGGCAAGGTGAAATATGGAAAACTTGCCTGGTCTCACCATTCCCATATTGGGGTTTAATGATAAAAAGGAGATCGTTGAAAAGGGCAAGCTCGTTTCCTCGGTGGCGA
Organism: candidate division CPR2 bacterium GW2011_GWC2_39_10; assembly: GCA_000993275.1. Lineage (GTDB taxonomy): Bacteria > Patescibacteriota > CPR2 > CPR2 > CPR2 > GWC2-39-10. Next base: position 2,766 of record LBVV01000004.1, read on the forward strand.
TTCAGCAGGGTGGAATGGCTGTCGGAATATCTATGGCTGGTCTTGCTGCGGCAGTGTCGGGAAAAGGAGGCATTGGTCTTATCGCTGCCTCCGGATTAACACCGGACGAGTTGATAAGTGAAATTCGAAAAGCCAGAAAGCTCTCCAAAGGTGTAATCGGTATCAATGTCATGGTGGCCGTAAAACTCTTTCCAGAGCTGGTAAAGGCTGCTATTAAAGAAAGTATTGATTTGGTTGTCGCAGGTGCAGGCTTTTCGCGCGATGCTTTTAAGTGGTGTCTTGAAGCCGGCATTCCCTACGTGCCGATCATTAAGGATGAGAAGGGTGCAAGCTTATGTGTTAGACTTGGCGCCAGTGCGGTTGTACTTGAATGTGAAGAAGCCGGAGGACATCTAGCAACATTGGAATCAACTTGGGACGTACTGCCAAGGGTGACCGAAAAAGTAAGCGTTCCGGTAATTGCGGCAGGAGGAATTCTAACCCGAGCAGACATTAATAGAGCTCTAAGTTTAGGAGCCAGCGGTGTTCAGATGGGGATGCGGTTTGCTTTAAGCGAGGAATCATCTGCGGCAGAATCTTGGAAACAAGAATGTGTTGATGCGTGTTCGGAAGATGTCGTTTATGTGGCAAGCCCTACTGGTATGTACGGACGAGCTCTAAACAACGATTTCGTTCAGCAAATGGGCATTGCTCTGGAAAACCTAACTTCTAAAAATAGCAGCCGCATTGTCGCAGAAAGGCTAGAAGATCTCAGGCCCAGAAGGCTTCGAAAAGTACAAGGCGCAAGGTGCGTAGAATGTTTGGCGCATTGCGAGAGGGTGTATTGTATAATGCACGCCTTAAGGTGCGCCTTAGTCGGTGATCTTAAAAACGCTTTGATTTTTTGCGACAAACGTGTCGGCGAAATAAACGACATTCTTTCTGTTGAACAGATCTTTGCCGAACTGCTAGCATAATGTTGCGTGATAATTATTGTGAGGAGGTAGTATGCTCAATAAAAAAGATATTGGCAGGATTACAGAAATAATATCCGAGTATGCGGATATTAATCATAGTATGATAAATCTCTCCTCGGCTTTACGGGAAATTTTTGACAATCATGAGTTCATAGCTCTTGATGCTATTGAATCCATAGAGAACGAATTTGGTGTCAAACTTCTCCTAGGAGTTGATTACTCAAACGTCTTTGACAAATACCCCGATATTCAGTCGGTGATTTCAAAGATTGAGATGTAGTTTATAACTGCAAGGAACCCGGTATGCGCCGCGACTTGTTGCTTAAATAGCGACTAACTGCGACGCACCGGGTTCTTTTTTATTCAAAAGATATACTAAACTCTGGCTTTTCTTATTTTTTACGGTAAAATTTTTAGTTGATATGGAATATAAGGAAATTATCAAAAAAATAAATAATTTGCCTAAAAAGCCCGGGGTATATATTTTCAAGGATCTTCAAGGCAATATTTTGTATGTTGGAAAAGCAATCGATTTAAAAAATCGGGTAAATTCATATTTTCAAAAACCGGATCCCACACGATTCCAAATAGTGCCTATGATGCCAAAAGTTGCTGATATGGACTATGTTATTGTGAACACCGAAACTGAAGCGTTAATTGCGGAAACCAATTTAATTAAAAAGTATAAGCCAAAATATAACATCCGAATGAGGGACGATAAAAATTATTTGTTTATTAAAATTACCAAAGAAGATTTTCCGCGCATCATACTATCTAGAAAAGTTCAAAAAGATAAGGCAACCTATTTTGGTCCCTATACAAATTCGCTAGATGTTAGAAATACTCTAAATTTACTTCAAAAATTGTATCCATTTAGGACTTGCAAAGAATCTTCACTAAAAAAAAGACCTAAGCCGTGTCTTGCGTATCATATTAAAAGATGCTCCGGCCCGTGTATTGACCAAATAACCAAGGAAGATTACAAGCAAGTTATCGTCAAAGTTAAGTCTTTTCTGGAAGGCAAGGGCGTGAATGCTTTGGTGGGTGAATTTAAAGCGGAAATGAAAAAAGCCGCCGAAACGCAAGACTTTGAAAGAGCGTCTTTGTATAGGGACCGTTATTTTGCCATCGTAAAAATGTTGGAGAAACAATATGTTGTATCAACAAAAATGTTAGACCAGGACGTGCTGGGCTATGCAAAGGAAAATGGTCTGGCCGGGATTGCGATTCTAAAGATAAGAGACGGCAAGCTTTCGGGAAAGGAACATTTTAATGTTGAGGTTCCATTCGTAGGGGAAAACAACGGGGAAATTTTATCGGCGTTTATTTCCCAATATTACGAAGATACTAGTTTTTATCCAAAAGAATTATTGTTGCCGTTTGGTCTACCCGCAGCGGAAAAGGAATTAATAAAAAAATTGCTTTTAAAGTTATCAAAAAAGAAAATTAATATTAAGGAACCAAAAATTGGCGGCCAAAAAGAAATTATCAATTTAGCAAACTTAAATGCCAAGGAATACTTGTCTAAAGAATTGGAAGCTTTTGTTTATAAATCGGCCAAAGCTGAAAAATCTTTAAAAGAATTATCGTCCATTTTAGGCGTAGAAAATATTTTTAGAATAGAGTGTTTTGACATATCAAATATTCAAGGAACTTCGGCTGTCGGATCCATGGTTGTTTTCGAAGGCGGAGAGCCGAAAAAAGATAAATATCGAAAATTTAAAATAAAGACGGCCCAAACTCCCAACGATTATTTAATGATGGAAGAAGTTCTAAAAAGAAGGCTGACGGCTTTAACTCTGGGCCAAGAAAGATTTATCAAAGAACCGGATTTGATTTTAGTTGACGGCGGAAAAGGGCAACTTTCTGTTTTGAAAAAAGTTATTGATGAACAGGGTCTCGTAATAAATATTGCCAGTTTGGCCAAAAAACAGGAAGACGTATATGTTTATGATTTAGAAGACAAATTTTTGAAAATAGCAGTTCCCAGAAATTCTTATGCAATGTTTTTGCTGCAAAATATTAGAGATGAAGCCCATCGCTTTGCGGTTTCCTATCATCGTTTGGTGAGGTCCAAAAAGAACGTTAAGTCGGCCTTAGATGAAATTTCGGGGATTGGTCCAAAAACCAAAAAAGCCCTACTTGACCATTTTGGAAGTTTAGATAATATAAGAAAAGCCAATTCAGAAGAGATGGAAAAAATTATTGGTAAAGATAAGGCAAAAATTATAATGGATAATTTATGAAAAAAATTGTAGTAATTGGCGGAGGTACCGGAAATTTTACCTTACTTTCCGGCCTTAAAACATACCCGATAGATATAACGGCTGTTGTGGCAATGTCGGATGACGGAGGATCCACGGGAGTGCTAAGAGATGAATTTGGCGTATTGCCGCCGGGCGATGTTAGGCAGTGCTTGGTAGCGTTGTCAGAATCCACCGATTTAATGCGAAAATTATTTAACTACCGCTTTGATCGGGGTATTTTTTTTGGTCATCCCTTTGGTAATTTATTTATCACAGCCATGGAGCGGGTAACCGGCAATTTTGAAAAGGCGGTGGAAGAAATAAGTGACGTTTTGAAAATAAAGGGAAGGGTGCTGCCCGTTACCACAAACGATGTGCATCTTTGTGTAAAGTTAGATGGCAGGAAAATAATAAAGGGTGAAAATAAAATAACCGGTTATCCCTTAGCTAGACATAAAAAAAGAGAATTTTACTTGGAACCGGAGGGAGTTTTAAATCCCAAGGTTAAAAAGGCAATAGAAAAAGCAGATTTGGTGGTTTTGTCCCCGGGAACTTTATTCGCCAGCTTAATACCAAATCTGGTTGTTAAAGGCTTTCCCGAGGCGCTTAAAGAAACTAAGGGTAAGTTTGTATATGTGGCGAACTTGGTTAATAAACCGGGAGCAACTGATAATTGGTATTTAGAAGATTATTTAAAAGAGCTAAAAAAGTACGCCGGCCGTGATTTTGACGTAGTTTTATTTAATACAACAGAACCGGCAAGACAGATTCAGAAAAAATATATGGACAAGAAAGAAACTTTAGTGAAATTGAAAAATAAAACCTTAAATAATGTATTGCAGCTTGATCTCCTGTCTGCTTATGTGCCGGATAATCCGGAAGCCGATCTTTTGAAAAGGTCATTGATCCGGCATGATCCAAAAAAAATTTCCGAAGCATTAATGAAATTTTTGTAGAATTTGAACCGCACTTTTAAAAATGGCTTCGATTAATCGTCATCTGTCATTCCAAACTTGATTTGGAATCCATTCACTCGGTTTATCACTGAGCTTTCTGGATCCCCAATCAGGTCGGGGATGACAAGATGAGGCGGCTTAGCTATAAATCCGGTTATATAATTTTGTAGTAACTGCTCACAATCGTCATTGCGAACGATCCGGCAGCCGCCGGAGAGTGCGGCAATCTTGTTTCAAGCAGAGGAGATTGCTTCGTTTCACTCGCAATTATTTTGTGGTAATATATTAGCCGTATTTAGGGAGAAATATGAAAACTTTTATTAACGTTTTAATCTGGGTGTCGGGATCTTTGCTTATCATGGCAATTTTGCTTCAAAGCAAAGGTAGCGGGCTTGGTGCCGCATTTGGCGGTACCTCAAATATCTATAAAGTTAAAAGAGGGGCGGAAAAGTTTCTTTTTTATTTTTGCGGGTCATTGCTTTCGTTAATTTTTATATAGCACGTGTTTATAAACATTAATCAAACGAAAAATTTTGGTGAACTAAAAAAACGTTTTTTGGGAATTTACGATAAATTTCCCAACCTACTTCATGTCAGGCGTTTTGTTTTTTCTCTGTTATTAATTTTTGTATTAATAATAATTCTTTTTTATAAGAGTTGGGGCAGGCTTGACAATTATTATATGATGGATATCCCTAGCTATGGCGGTACATATAGTGAGGGTTTGGTAGGCAAGGTAGAGAAGTTGAATCCCATGTTTGCGTCAACTAACTCCGTTGACTATGAAGTGTCTTCCTTAATTTTTTCGGGTCTCTTAAAAAGAAGCGAATCCGGGGCTCTGGTGCCGGATTTAGCCTATAATTATACGGTTTCCGAGGATGGCAGGGAGTATTTATTTTACCTTCGTCGTAATGCTAGGTGGCAAAACCATGATGAATATTTAAGTTCAAAAGATGTCGTTTTTACTTTTAAAGCAATTCAGCATCCTGATACTAAAAGTCCTCTAAAGGAAAACTGGAAAGGGGTTGAGGTTTCGGCGGTTGATGAGTGGACAGTGAAGTTTAGGCTTCCCGGACCGAATTTTGCGTTTACCGAAATGGCGACTTTGGGCATTGTTCCCGAACAAGCATTTTCAGGCATACCATACAAGAATATGTCTGTTTCCAAGTTTAATTTGGAGCCTTATGGCACCGGACCTTTTGAATTTTCTAATTTGCTGGAGAAAGCCGAGCATCAGGAAGTAAATTTAATCGGTTCAAACGATTACTCGCCGCACCCTCCATATTTAGACAAATTGAATTTTAAAATCTATTCCGAAAGAGGCGCTTTAATGGAAGCATATCTTAAAAAAGATATCTCAGCTTTTGCCGGTATGTCTTTAGAGGAATATGAGACTTCAAAAAAGTTTAAGAAAATGCAGTATATCGAAATGCGCCTTCCCAGATATGTGGGGCTATTTTTTAATGTAAAAAATGACAAACTCTCGGACTTGGCCGTTCGTCAAGCCATAGCCAAAGCGGTAAATAGAAATGATCTCTTGGGACAAAGTAAGATTGCCGGAACTACGGTTTATTATCCGGTTTTATCCGGCCAGATAGGATATTCGAAGGACTTGCCAAAAAATGATTTTAATTTGGAAGAAGCAAGAAAAATATTGGATGATAAAGGCTGGAAACTGGAAGGCGACTACCGAAAAAAAGATGGCAAAACCTTAGAATTTGAACTTTTAACCAATAATTCGGAGGAATTTAAAAGAGTTTCAAGCAGTATAAAAGATCAGCTGGGAGAAGTGGGAGTTAAAGTTTTTGTCAAACAAGTTGATGTTGCTAGCATGCAAAAGGATTATATAAAGCCTAGAAAATATCAATCGATCTTAATTGGCGAATCTATCGGTTCCGATCCCGATTTGTATAGTTATTGGCATTCGACTCAGGTGGCGGATCCGGGGGTTAATCTTTCCGTCTTTTCTAATGAAAAAATGGATAAAGCATTGGAAACTGCGAGGCAAACCAAGGACCTTAATTTAAAAAAAGAAAAATTGGTCTCAGCTCAGAAAGTTATTATGAGCGAGACACCGGCCGTTTTCCTTTATAGTCCCAGTTTTATTTTTGGTGTTAATAAAAATTTCAAAGGAATAAAGCACGTAAAAATGGTTGATCCGTCATCCAGATATATTGGTATTGAAGAGTGGTACCTAAAGACTAGAAAACAGTTAAAAATCCAGTAATTTCTCAGTATTTTCATTTATTAAATTGCTATTTTTTGGTATAATTCTAGGTGTTATTTGTCAAATTTATAGGTTTTCTGTCGAGGTGGCGGAATTGGTAGACGCTCTAGGTTGAGGGCCTAGTGTCCATTGCGGACGTGCGGGTTCGACTCCCGCTCTCGACACCAGATACAATTAACAATGAACAATAAGCAAAAAACAATTCTTTTTCCGGCTCAAAATTCCGGCTCAAAATTATTTTAAAATTTCGTCAATTGTGTTAATATGTACGTGTTGTATTTTTTAAAGATTGTTTTTGTAGATTTTAATAAGTTTGTTAATTGTTCGATTGCTTATTGTTTGTTGATTTAGGGGCGCTTAGCTCAGTTGGTAGAGCGTCTGGTTTACACCCAGAAGGTCACAGGTTCGAGCCCTGTAGCGCCCACCAGAATCAAAAAACAATAAACAATAAGCAGAAAACAACTTAGAAAGCAATTCTGTTATTTGTTCTTTGTTTCTTGTTTATTGACACGGCGAGGTAGCTCAGTGGTAGAGCGAAGGACTGAAAATCCTTGCGTCGGCAGTTCAATTCTGCCTCTCGCCACCAGGATTAAAAAACAATAAATTGTACTTTTACAGTTCAAGTAATTGTTATATACTATGCTTAGTAGATGATCAAGAGTTTCATTAATGCAACATCTAAAAGAAAAAGCCGTAAATCTTCGCAAGCTTAAGAAAAGCTATAACGAAATAAGCATAGAATTAGGTATTCCAAAAAGCACATTAAGTCATTGGTTTCGTAATGAAAGTTGGTCAACGTTAATTAGAGAAGAGATAATTTTAAGATCAAAAGAAAATATGCATGATAGAATAGATCAATTAGCGATAATTAATAAAAAGAGATGGGAGAATTGGCGAGAAAATTATCGCAGAGAAGCGTTTACCGAATATGAGAAAATCAAAAATAACCCCCTGTTTGTTAGCGGCATTAATCTTTATTGGGGCGAAGGAGACTCGGTTTTAAAAAACGGAGTTGTGAGACTGGCCAATAGAGATTATCGAATGATAATCGTTTTTAATAATTTTTTACAGAATATTTGCAAAGTTCCGAATGAAAAAATTCTAATCTGGTTGTTGTTATACCCCGATAACAATGAAATTAAATGCAAAAATTTTTGGTCCAGTAAAACCGGCATTCCAAATAATCAGTTTAGAAAAACGCAAGTTATTAATGGCAAGCATCCGAAAAATAGGCTAGAAAACGGGATATGCACAATTTACGTAAGTAGTCGTGGTTTAAAAGAAAAAATAATGGTGTGGACAGAATTATTATATAAAGATTTAAAATGATGTTAAATTATAATTATGCGGGCGTCGTATAATGGTTATTACGCAGCCTTGCCAAGGCTATGACGGCGGTTCGATTCCGCTCGCCCGCTCCATTTAATTTTAAGAGGTTTGTATGAAGATTTCTGAAAAAGCAAAAAAATTAATTGAAGGTAGAACTGTAGTTTTAGGAACAGTAGGAGATTTGGGTCCAAATGTAACTCCTGTAGCGGCTTGTAAAGTTATTGATGACAAAATCATAGTTACTAATAATTATTTGGGTAGTACTCTTGAGAATATACTTAAAAATCCCAATATTGCAGTTGGTGTTTGGGATGATAGCAACCTAGATGAGGCATACGGTTTTAAATTTTATGGTAAAGCGGAGTATCATGCAGATGGTAAGTGGCTAGATTTTGTTCAAGGGTTAGAGGAAAACGAAGGTATGCCTTCAAAAGGCGCTATTGTTTTTACTTCAGAATATATTAAAGAAATTTAATGGCGTTGTGGCCGAGTAGCTAGGCAACGGTCTGCAAAACCGTGTACCCGGGTGCAAATCCCGGCAACGCCTCCAGAAAAAAGCGAGGTCTGTTTATCCGTCCGAAGCTTTAGCGGAGGCGGACAAAACCGCGTACGGCGGTTCGAATCCGCCCGAGGCCTCCAGATAATTGAATAAAGAATAATGAATTAAGAATCAAGTGTTTGATCATTTTTCAATCATTCTTTATACTTAATACCAGATTCTTTATTCTTTTTAAAAGCCGGGGTGGTGAAATGGTATACACGAAAGACTTAAAATCTTTTGATCGCAAGATCGTGCGGGTTCGACTCCCGCTCCCGGCACCATAGTTCGGCAAGCTCACTATTTATTAGATATACTACGTTAAAGAACTATGATAGTCCTGATCTAAGTTGAAGAGCACCAAAGGAAATCACAGATTTCAGCAAAGCTCATAGCTAATGGTTTATGAGCTTTTTTATATCTTGGAATTTTACACTCTGCTTGACATAGAAATAAGACTAGGATAACGTTCTAGGAAACTACTGTGCTTAAGCTAGCCTTGGAGGATGTATGCTTCAAACTTTGAATAAATATTTTGGGTATGATAGCTTTTTGCCGCTGCAGGAAGAAATTATTAGAGACGTTCTCGAAGGCAAAGACGTCTTGGTTCTAATGCCTACAGGCGGAGGAAAATCGCTTACTTTTCAGCTGCCGTCTCTTTTGATGGATGGCTTAACGGTGGTTGTATCTCCCCTAATTGCGCTTATGAAGGATCAGGTGGATTCTGTTTCGGCAAATGGAATTTCGGCAGAGTTCATTAATAGTTCGCTTAAATATAGCGAGATAGACGAAACAAAGAATAGGCTCAGAAAAGGGAAAATACAAATTCTTTATGTTGCTCCGGAAAGACTCATGATGCCTGATTTCTTAAAATTTTTAAATTCACTCAAAATCAGTCTTTTTGCCATCGATGAAGCTCATTGCATTTCGGAGTGGGGGCATGATTTTAGGCCCGAGTATCGTCAGCTTAAAAGCCTTAAAGAAAATTTTCCCGCGGTTCCTATTATTGCGCTCACGGCAACGGCTACCGGGAAGGTTCAGGGTGATATTGTGGCTCAGCTGAATGTTCCTAAAGCTAAAAGATACAAGGCCAGTTTTTTAAGAAAAAACCTTCAGATTAAAATTGAATCTAAGGAGAAAGTGTATTTTCAGCTTCTTAATTTTCTAGACGAGCATAAAAAAGATTCCGGGATCATTTATTGTCAAAGTAGGCGTCAGGTGGATAAATTGGCTTCCGATCTTAGGCAGGATGGGTATCTGGCTTTGCCGTACCATGCCGGTTTGGCGACTGACGAACGAATTAAAAACCAGGAGCACTTTATTAAGGATGATGTCGATATTATTGTGGCCACTATTGCCTTTGGTATGGGCATCGACAAGCCAAATGTGCGTTATGTAATTCATTATGATCTGCCCAAGAATATTGAAGGATACTATCAGGAAATCGGAAGAGCCGGTCGGGACGGTCTTAAGAGTGATTGCATTTTGTTTTTCAATTATGGCGATAAGGCAAAACACGAGCATTTTATCAGACAAAAGGAAGACTCTCAGGAAAGAGAAATTGCTCATCTTAAACTTAAAGAAATGGTTGATTACTGTCTCGGTAGTGTCTGTCGACACAAAGTTTTGCTTCAATATTTTGGTGAAGATTTTGATGCGCCAAACTGCGGGGCCTGCGATATTTGCTTGGAACCTAAAGAGACTTTTGATGGAACCGTTGCCGCCCAGAAAGTCTTATCTACCGTTTATAGGGTTAATGGCGGTTTTGGAATAAATTATATAATTGACATTTTAATGGGATCCAAAAACAAGCGGATTTTAGATCGTGGTCATGACAAGTTAACCACATACGGTATTGGTACGGAATATTCGCGGTCCGGGTGGCAGGCGGTAGCAAGAGAGTTAATTAGCCTCGGTTATCTGGATTTAGACGGGGATCAGTATCCGGTTTTAAAGCTTAAAGCCAAAAGCAAGCTCGTTCTTGCCGGAAAGGCGGAAGTTGTTCTTGCCAAACCTAAAATCGAGATAGCAAGTTCAAAGACCAAAAAACAGGGTAAGATTGCCGTTGCAAATGTTGACAATGAACTGTTTGAAATTCTGCGGACTCTAAGAAAGGAGTTGGCGGATAAAGAAGGCTTGCCGCCATATGTCATTTTCCACGATACTACGCTAAAGGAGATGGCGTCTAGCTATCCAAGAACTTCGGAGGCGCTACAAAAAATAAGCGGCATCGGCGAAGCAAAGCTTTTAAAATACGGGGAGGTGTTTTTAAACAAGATAGACGAATATTGCTCCATCAAAGGAGTTGGGGCTTTAAAATATAATGGTGCTTCCCCGCAAGAAACCCTTAAACTTTATAAAAAAAGGTTGTCTTTAGAAGAAATGGCCAAGATAAGGTCGGTTGCTGTTGGTACTATTGTGTCGCATTTAGAAAAGTTAATTTTATTGGGGGAGGACATCGATATTAACCGCTTTGTTTCTCCTAAGGATCAGAAGGAAATCAAAAAAGCTATAATAAAAGTGGGCCATGAGAAGCTTAAGCCCATCAAAGATGAACTAAAAGAAAAGTTTTCCTATGAACAGATTAGGCTTGTGAGGGCGCTTTATTTATAAGGATTGAATAATATTTCTCACAAAATCATATCGATTTATTAAAACCAGTAATCGAATTACAGTAAGGATATGCAAGTTCTTATTTTTGATTCATAGGACTTACGCAAAACCCCCTGCATTATTCTTCGAGTCCTTCGACTTCACTCAGGATAAACTGCGTGAAATGGAGGCGAGAAGTTACATTAATGTAGTTCTCCACAAGGTCGAAAAATATTTGATTTGATGCGTAAGTTCTGTTCATTAGGATTCGAAAATAAAAAACTCCGAATAAAAATTTTGATGAAGACTTTGGTCTTTCGTTATTTTATTCGGAGAATTTGGAAATCAATCTAGGGAACAAAGGGCTTCCTCTATCATTTCGGCAGTCAGTGCCTGCCCTTTTGCTAGCATAATTTCCGGTTCTTCCTTAAGAAAAACATGATTTTCTGGAACCATATAGGGATCCCAGTTACATTTTTTTGTGCCAATATTGTAGTACGCTGTTCTGATCTTGCCGCCTTGAGTCACTTTTACTTTGACATACCTTTCATTGCTAGACATTATTTACCCCCCCTTTGATCACTAAATTACCTTTTGTGTTGTACAATACTTGGACTTTTTTTGTTAACTTGCAGGTTAGTGTGCTAGGTAAGATATTATATAAGATATTTTATTAATTGTCAATTTTTTTAGCTTGATAATTTTAGATAATCGAATTTATTGTTAACGTTATTTTCCAAAAATATTTACAGCATATTTTCATAGAATGTAAATAATGTACTAATACCAAATCCTTGTGTTATAATTCAATTAAATAAATAAGAGGGCGCTTATGTCTCAGCCTCATTTATCTGAGGATCTAAAAAAAGAACTTAAAGAAGAGAAAAAGGAAGCTAGAAAGTTTTTGATAATCTGGCCGCTTGTCGGTTTTCTGTCTATCGGTATGGTTGCTTTCTTTTGGAAGTCTTATGTTAAAACAGCTGCGGAAAATGACGTTAAGCCTTCGCAGCAGGTTTCCTATCCAAACGTCACCGCAAGTCCTACCCCAAGTATTAATCCTTCTGCTACTCCGGCTCCCTCATCAACCCCTACACCAGAAACGGCAGAACCAACGCCTACTCCGGCTTCTGCGGGATCAAAAACGCATATTGTTGAAGACGGCGATACTTTCTGGTCAATATCGTCAAAATATGATGTAAGCATAGAAGCTATCAAAAAAGCCAACAATATAACCGGCGATGATCTGCAAATTGGACAGAAACTAATAATTCCGTAATTTAAAATATGTACGGAAGAGGCATAATACGTTAAAAATAAGAGAATAAAAAGGAGGTAAAATTGATAGTAATTTATGTATCGTTAGGACTTATTATACTTGTCGCTTTGTATTTTGGCATGACCTACAACAGGTTTGTTACCCTAAGAACTAGAGCGCAGGAAGCTTGGAGCGATATTGATGTGCAGCTTAAAAGAAGGCACGACTTAATTCCGAATTTGGTAGAAACAGTTAAAGGATATGCAACTCATGAAAAAACCGTTTTTGAAGATGTCACCAAAGCAAGAGCATCGGCATTAAATGCCGGTGGTGTCGTTGCACAGGGAAAAGCGGAAAATATGCTTACCGAGGCTTTGAAATCTATATTTGCAGTTGCCGAAGCCTATCCGGATCTTAAAGCATCCGATAATTTTCAAAAGCTTCAAGACGAATTAACCGATACGGAAGATAAGGTCCAGGCTTCCAGAAGATTTTATAACGGCAATGTCAGGGATTTAAATATAAAAGTTGATCAATTCCCTTCAAACATAGTTGCAAAAAGTTTTAAGTTTCAAAAAATGGAATTGTTCGAAGTTGATTCCCCCGAAGAGAAAGAAAACGTAGAAGTAAAATTTTAAATAAAATTTTACCAATGTCAAATGTCAAATTACAAATATCAAAAGAATGTCAAATGTTTAACTTTGAATTGTTTATCTTTTTGAAAATTGGATAATTGCTAATTGAAAATTACTTATGTAATCAAAAGGGGTTGTCTTGTATAAAGAAATTGAAGCGAATAAAGCGAAAAGCTGGCTTATATTAATTTTATTTCCCATTTTAGTAATTGGACTTGGCTATTTTTTTTCTCGGTTTTATCCAATTATTTTTCCAATAGCCGTTGTTTTGGCGGTTTCCCAGGCTTGGGTCGGTTATTTTTTTTCCGACAAAATTGCCTTGGCAACATCAGGGGCTAGGCCGGCTGACGGCCCCGAATTTAAAGAATTGAATCGTATTGTGGAAAACATAGCAATAACGTCCGGACAGCCAATGCCTAAAGTTTACATTATAGATGATTCTGCGCCAAATGCTTTTGCAACAGGCAGAGACCCCAAACATGCAGCAATTGCAGTAACAACGGGACTACTTAACAAATTAGAAAAGGTTGAGCT
>LBVV01000004.1:16050-57167 GCA_000993275.1 candidate division CPR2 bacterium GW2011_GWC2_39_10
GAAATTATGACATAAAATTAGCAAGCATTATGGTCGTTATGGTCGGCATTGTTGCTTTGCTTGGCGATCTTTTTTTAAGATTCAGTTTTTGGGGCAAAGATGATTCTGATAACAAAGCCGGAGTAGTCTTTATGGTCATTGGAATTGGGTTAGCTTTGCTTGCGCCTTTTTTTGCCACCTTAATTCAGCTTGCAATGTCTAGAAAACGGGAATATTTGGCTGATGCTTCCGGCGCTTTGCTTACCCGATATCCGGAAGGCTTGGCCAGGGCTCTGGAAAAAATTTCGGCAGATCCCGAGCCCTTAGAAGTTGCAAACAAAGCGACTGCGCATTTATATATTGCAAATCCTTTAAAAGATCATAAGGGCATACGGGGTTGGTTTTCCGGTCTTTTTGACACTCACCCTCCGGCAGAAGAGCGCATAAAAAAATTGCGTTCCATGGCTTAAACCTAGTATGATGTATATATGAATTGTCTTTATTGCGGAGGACAACTAACTGAAAACGGGGGAAGATTCGTATGTCTAAACTGCGGGCGGGTTTTTGAAGCTGGTCAACTTCAAGCACATGAGAAAAAAAATAGTTTGATATCTGAAAAAAAAGAAATCATTGGAGAAAGCTTAAAAAGCATAAGGGAGAATGTTATTGGGCGCGGCAATGACGAGGAAAAAAAGAAAGAAGAGGAAGAGATAAATCCGGAGGAAATGGAAGCAAGGGCTAAGGAAGAAATAAATAAAAGACTTAGTAACATCGAAAATGAAAAAACCAAGGACTTTGAAGATGTGGATATCTCAAAAGCTAAATTAAGTTATAATTTTAAAGCTTACAAAAATATTAAGTTTGATGATTCACAAATGATTAAGATATTTTTTAGTGATTTTTGGGGTCAGACAAGACAAAATGCAAAAACTTTTATTAATATGTTTAAGTATTATTCGAAGCAGGTTTTCATAAATTTTAAAAAAGAAGCTCGCGAGATAGAAGAAGAAATAAAAGAGGAGCAAAAGAAGAATTGATGCGAGACGATAAGTGGCTGATAAGAGAGCTAGACCAGATTTGGTCCAGGTACTTTTGCGACGTGGCAAAAATTAATAAGGTAATTATTAAATTCGGACGCCGTGCCAGAACCAGGCTAGGTTCTATCAAAAAACAGGACAATGGCTCCAGTTTAATTTTGATTAACGGACTGCTAAAGGATTTAAATATACCGGATTTTATTGTACAGGCAACTATTGCTCATGAGTTGACTCATTACGCGCATGGTTTCTCGTCCTCTCATGAGCGTCAATTTAAGTATCCCCATAAGGGAGGAGTTGTTTCAAAGGAAATGCAAACCAGAGGATTGGAAGATATTTTGTATCTTCAAAAAAAATGGTTGAAAGAAAATTGGATTAGCTATTTAAATAAAAATTATCCGGCAAAGCCTTCACCAGGAAGAAGAAAAAGAAAAAAGCGATTTATATTTGTTTTTAGGTAATTCCTGATTCCCGGTTATTGCCCTATTTTCCTGTTTACTGTTTTCTGATTCCTGGTTACTATATGATAAGGGAGGGCAGTATGTCTATTTGGATAAAAGAGAAGAAAAGAAGAACAAGCGTATTTGTTGAATGGGAATATTTGTCAAGCCTTAAGAAAGCAGCAGATTTCTTGGGGAGCGAACTTGCCCATTATTTTTATAACGACTTAAATACTTCTGTTTATAAAACTAAAGATGAGTCAGAAAGATTGCTTCAAAAAACAATGCAATCGAGTAAAAAAGACTCTAAATTTTATCAAAAAATTTTAGATGAAACTCAAAAGACCGAACAAAAAATGAAGACCTTCAGCAAGAATATTGCAGTCGAGCATTTTGCCGGTATAAATAGTCAAGGCCTTGCAAAATATTTAAATGTATTGGCCGGTTCTCTTAGGGATTATTTGTATTCTCTGATTCTTCTCAACTTGAGCCTTAAAACTTTAAGTTTCGAACTTAATAAAAGACTTGCTTTAGATCAAGGAAAAACGCTTCTTTCCCTAGTAGACGACTCCAAGCTTACTCTTTTTAGAGACGGCTTGCTTAATATCGCCTGCTTTGCCTTTAAAAACGGATTTAATGCAGACTATAAGAACATGATAAATAATCTTTTGAAGGGTGATAATTCCGAATCCATTAGTAATTTCTTTGACAAAGAGCTAACTCT
The DNA here is from genome assembly GCA_000993275.1 of candidate division CPR2 bacterium GW2011_GWC2_39_10. Taxonomy (GTDB): domain Bacteria; phylum Patescibacteriota; class CPR2; order CPR2; family CPR2; genus GWC2-39-10. The sequence goes on from LBVV01000004.1 coordinate 18,231, forward strand.
AAATGATGTCGATAGTTTAGTAAAGAATCTTATTGAGACCGTGGATCCGCAGGAGCTGGACCAAAAGTTACGAAACGAGCGCGAAGCCCGGATTTCTAAATATCTTAATGTTCTAGATAAAGTTACGGAAAAAGATTTAAAAGAAAAAATTATGCTATATCAAAAAATGATGTTTTCCTCGGAGGCTTTCAGGCAGTCATTATCATTTTTTATCTTAAATTCGGAAAAATTATTTAAGGAAATCGCCGGTAGACTCAATATCACTTTAGAGGAAACAAGCTATTATAATCTTGGGGAGCTAGAGGGATTACTTTTAAGTCGAATGGTTGACGAACTGGAACTTTCAAGAAGGAGACAAGGTTGGGCGCTACTATTTTGGGAAGGGCAGATAAGTTTAATTTCTAAACCCGAATTTATTGCCGGGACCATTAAAAGTTATGAAATAGTGTCTGAGGACGAAAATTGGCCTTACAGCATAGGGGGCAATGTGGCGTCTCAGGGATATACTTTAAACAAGGCCAGGATTATAAAAAACTTAAAAGATCTCGATCTGTTAGAAAAAGATGATATTTTGGTGGCCAAAGGAACTTCTTCGGAATATGTTTTGGCAATGAAGCGGGCTTCCGGCATTATTACGGATGAAGGTGGTGTAACTTGTCACGCCGCTTTAGTATCCAGGGAGTTTAAAATTCCTTGCATTATTGCAACCAATGTAGCCACAAAAAACATCAAAGATGGCGACACTGTTTTTTTAGATGCCAACGAAGGCATAGTGTGGGTTATCGGGCAGGAAAAAAATAGAGACGAAGCAGCAAGCAAAGGCGCGGAAAATAATTATTTAAAGCACGTTTCAAGACTATTGGACTTTGCCAAAATAGAAAAAAACGATATTCTAGTGTTCGAACGATTAGAACCTGAATTTTTACCGCTTCTTTATAAGGCCAGCAAGATTATTTCTCAAAACTATTCTTCTTATTGTGACATTTATAGCCAAATAGTTGGCAAGGAAATAGTTTGTCCAAATTAACTGGACTTACGCAAACCTACCACACCTCCCAAACCACCCCAAGTGGCTAAAATCTCTTTTTCTCCTGTCAGCGTATCTACAAATACGCTTCCAGTAGAGAAAAGAGATTTTATCTCACTTGGTTTCGGCTTGGATAGATGTGCTATTTTGCGTAAGTCCAGTTAACTAGCAAGATTATTCCTCAGGAATTTCTAAACCGCTATATGCGTCTTTGCTGACAAACTTTGTTAAATTGGTGCCGTCATCGTCAACTGCTCTTACCGCATATCGCTTTTGTCCCTTTTTACTAACATATACTGTTTTTCTAATTTGATCGTCAGGAATACTGACCTTTTCTCTTTTTTTCACGCTGTAAAAATCCATAGCATCTCCTTTTGAGCTAGATTATAGATAAAAGCAGCTTGCAAAAAAATAGTTAAATATCCAAAAAAGGGTTTGTGGACATATTTAAAAATTCATAATAAAATTACTAAAGGAGGGCTTAAGGCTTAATGATAATTTTTATTTGGAAAAAATTTAGAGATCTAAGCATTAATAATAAAACTCTTATTTTTTCTTACATAGCATTTTTTTTAATTGCCGCTGCAACTTACGTTGATATGACAAACTACCTGAAGATGGTCGATAAAAGCAACAGGATAGTTGACGAAGTAAATGTTTTGTCTGTCATCAATCAGACACAGGCGGCAATTATTAATAATAGCCAGGCAAATTACGACTTTGTAAAAAATCAGACCGAAGAAAATAAAACCAATTATACATACCAGAACCAAGAAGTAAGCCGAGTTTTTGATAATTTTAAAAATACCATTAGTTATTACAATGGTGAGTTTGACTATAAGATTAATGATCTGCCCATACCAATATATTTGGACTCCAAGAGCGATTTGATCAATTCTTATTATCAGCGAAGCATTTTTACATCTTCCCCGGAGGAACTTGCCAGAATTAATGCATCGCTTTTTGAGTCTAGCAGGGAGGTGTTGGACGGCTTGCAAAAACTTAATATTAAAATTTCAGAATCTAAAAATTACTTACTGATTGAAATTGAGAATTTAAAAAACACCGCAATTAGAAGGCAGGTTTATCTTTATCTTTGTGTGTTAGCCGGCATGATGCTTATTCGATATCTTATTCATTTTACTATCAACAGGCCCTTGGTGAATCTAGAGAGGGTTATGGGTCTAAGTGATTTTAAAAAGAGACTCAAGGCTAATGATGCTACTAAAGATGAAATTGGAAAACTGGGTAAAAGTTTCAACCTGCTCATGAAAGACTTAAATAGGTCTTATGCAAATTTAGGAAAAGAAACCGATCACTTATCGGCCATACTAAACAACATAGGTGATGGTGTTGTGGTAGCAGACGAGAAATCTAATATCATTGTCTTTAATCCGGCCGCAGAAAAAATTACCGGTTTTAGAGCCGAACAAGCTCTGGGTAAAAATTTAACGGAAGTACTTGTTTTTAAGGATAAAGGACATTTTAAAGCAATATCAAATACACTTCAAAGGCAAGGCTATTGTAAGCCAGACGATTATTGCGAAATTGTTCAAAAAAGCGGAAAAGAAATATTTGTGAGTGGGGCTGCTACCGTATTCGATTTAGAGGAAGATGAAAAAGGCGCCGTTTTTGTTTTAAGAGATTCTACAAAAGAAAAAGAAGTGAACGAAATGAAATCGGAGTTTGTTTCTATTACGTCGCACCAGTTAAATACGCCGCTTACCTCCGTGGGTTGGGCCTTGGAAACAATTATTTCCAATAAGTTTGGTGATTTAAATAATAAACAGTCGGAGCTGGCAAAGACGGCTTATAAATCGAACCAGCAGATGCGGGAACTTGTTAATGATCTTTTAGACGTTTCCAGAATTGAAACCGGCAAATTAAAACTTAGACCTGAGCCAATTGAATTAAATAGTTACATGTCTTACATTATCGAAACTATGGAGCCGCTTGCCAAAAAGAAAAAACAGAAGTTAATATTTGATGGCGGAGTTAAAAATCTTGTTCTGGCCGATACCACGTATTTAAGGCAAGCAATTAATAACCTAATTTCAAATGCTAGCAAATATTCTCCGGAAGAAAAGCAGATAGTAATAAAAATGTATGAAAAAGATGACGGTATCATTATTTCGGTAAAAGACGAGGGAATCGGTATTCCGCACGACGAACAAAAAAGTTTATTTCAAAAGTTTTACAGGGCAACAAATTCCGGTATTGCAGACGGCAACGGTTTAGGTCTTTATATTATTGTGGAGATTATGCAGCATTTTAGAGGCAAGGTCTGGTTTGAGTCGGTGGAGGGAGCGGGTTCTACTTTTTATCTTAGCCTGCCAATTTATAAATACGGAATAGGGGATGTAAAAAAAGAAAAGCTAAGAAGTCAATGCTTGTCAAAATAAAGTGTAAAAAAACCGTGCTTAACTTAAGTAATATTAAATGTTAAAATTAATAGATGAATAGTGAAACTATTGTTATTTTGGCGGTTATATCCGGAATTTTTATTGTCGGTCTTGCAATGGTCGTTGCTTTTTTATTAAGAAAGCTTGATGGAATAAGCTCCAATTTAAAAAATGATTCAGCCATCACAATGATGAACCAAAATATGCAGGGAATGCAGCAAAAAATAGACCAAACTACCAGAGATATCAACGATCGGCTTGATAGGGCCGCCAATGTAATTGGCCACGTTTCCAAGGAGCTGGGTTCCTTGCAGGAAATTGGACGAAATATGAAAGGGCTGCAAGATTTTTTAAAATCTCCCAAGCTCAGAGGCAATATCGGAGAAGCAATTTTAAAGGATCTCCTGCGACAATTTTTACCCAAGGAAAATTTTGCCTTGCAACATAAATTTAAAAACGGCGCCACCGTGGATGCGATTATTAAAATTGATAATGGTTTAATTCCGGTAGATGCCAAATTTCCAATTGATAATTTTACGAAAATGTTTCAAACGGAAGCTGAAGCAGAAAAAGCGGTTTATGCGAAGGAATTTACAAGAGACGTTAAGAAGCATATTGATGATATTTCTAAAAAATATATTTTGCCAGGAGAGGGGACAGTTGATTTTGCCGTAATGTATATCCCTTCGGAAGCTATCTATTATGAAATTGCTGTCAACTCCGGCGATTTAGATAGGTATGCTCTTACCAAAAAAGTGTTCCTAGTCTCTCCCAACAGTTTTTCATATCTGGTAAGGACAATTTTGGTTGGGTTGGAAGGCAAGAAAATAACGGAAGCATCAAAGCAAATATTGGCGGCTTTGCATGCCATCAGGCAAGACAATAATAAATTTAGTCAATCACTTTCAGTATTGAATAGACATATTACCAATGCCAAGTCATCAATGGAAGGTGTTGCGAATGAGTATGAAAAACTATCCTCAAAAATAGAAAGCACGCTAATTTTAAAAGGAGAGAAGGAAGTAGAAAAGGCTTTAGAGGCGCTTGAATAGTTATCCACAGTTTTTTTGTTGACAGTGTTTCACAATTTGTTTCATACTATATATAATAATTGTTTACAATTTTTTTGTGGCGTGCAGCCCAGATTAGAAGTACCCCCCTTATTTCTAATCTGGACTATTCCCTACAAAATGAATAATTTTCAAAACAAAGACAAAAAGCAAAACTAAATAAAATTAGTTTGCAAAGGCAAGACAAATTTGACAAAAAAACAAGAGTGGTGGCTGGCAAACTGGAGAGTAGATAATGAAATAAAAAAATTTCTATTAATACATACTCTCCAGTTTGCCGGCTACCACCAGTAGGGAAAAACCAAATAGACCTAGCGGTCTTTTTTTATTTCAGAATCCGTTTCCTTTGTCATTGCGAACGACCATAGGGAGTGCGGCAATCTCGTCCGATAATTCATCACTAGAGCTCGATCCGTAAGTCAAAATAAATATAATGTATTTGTCCTTTTTTGGAAAAGGACCAAAACTTTCGGCCTGTCTCGCTATGCTCGCCTGTCTAGGCGCCAAGACTGGCTAAGGCGGACAAATTCAAATGTCAAATGTTCTCAGTCCATGTAACTCTTCAATGTTATTCCATTACCCTTCCTGCTGTCATTCCCGCGCAGGCGGAAATCCAGGAAGCAAGAATTCCTTAATTGAGTTGCGGACAGGCCCTGAATCCAAGACAGGTCGTGTGATCACTACGGATCCGTATGGACAAGTTCAGGATGACAAGGATTGATATGTTTAGGAAATTTTGTCATTTAGATTTGTTTAGAAATTAGATATTAGAAATTAGGATTTCATTTGACATTTGTAATTTGTCATTTGAAATTATTTGTTATCCCTATTCCAATCTCCTGCTTATTTCTCTATAATAAATATAATGAATAGTTTTTCGGTCAAATATTTGATATTTTCTATCTTAAGCATTTCGGCTTTAGCTTTTATGATTTTTAATGTTAATCCTGAAGCGGCAGGAACTTTTAAGATTATTTTATTTTTTACACTAATTTTTATGAGCATTTTTTCCGTTGGCACTTTTATTGCCTTAAATGTTAGAAAAATATCCGCATATACAATTTCCCCGGCAGCATCTTTAAGGGAAGGGTTTCTTGTAGGGCTTTTAGTTTTTTTAATGGCTTTTTTAAGCTCAGTTGGGCTGCTTGGAATTTGGGATGCGGCATTTCTCATAATTGTCTTTTTCTTAATTGAAATATTAATGTTAGCAAAGAAAGGAAACAAATATGAAGGACGGCGAATTAACTAGTGCAACAGGTGCGCTGGTAAAACCAATAACAGAAATGATACCCCAACTCTTGATCTTTTTTGGAGTGTTTTATTTAATTAATTTTGTATTTTTGGTTCTTTATTTAAAATTTACCAAAAACAAGATATCTTGGCCGGCAGTTTGCTCTATACTTGGGGCATCTGCGGCAATGACTTTCGTTTCTTTGCTCGCAGCTTACCGTTTTTTTGACAATTACATCTTTATTTTTCTTGTGACCTTTGTTATTATTGGCCTTACCAATTTTCTTGGTTCTAAGTTTATTTTAAAATTATCAAATAAGGATACTGCAATTATTTCCCTCTCCCTTCCAATTATTGCAAATCCACTTGTATGGATAACAATATTAGCATGGTTGATTTAGAAAATTTATTAAACAAAGCATTAGAAAAAATATCTGCAGCAACTGACGCATTTCAGGTTGAGGATATTAGAATTGCCTATTTGGGACGAAAAGGCGAGATAACCCTGGCATTTAAAGAACTTCTTGATTTAGAAACGGAAGAAAAAAAAGTTAAAGGGCAAGAGCTTAATACCATAAAAAACATAATAGAAGCAAGTTTAGAAGAAAAAACAAAGGAACTTCTAGAAAAAGAAAGAAGTGATTTAGAGACAAGGGAATGGATTGATGTAACTTCGCCGGGCGCCAAGCATTTAACGGGTCATTCTCATTTGGTAACAAAAACAATTAGAGAAATGATTGATATTTTTTCGCGCTTAGGTTTTGAAGCTGTTGACGGGCCAGAAATAGAAACGGATTGGTATAACTTTGAAGCTTTAAATATGCCGAAAGGCCATCCGGTTCGGGATACGCAAGCAACTTTTTTTGTGGATGAAAATTTAGTTTTAAGAACTCAGACATCGCCGGTTCAAATTAGGGTAATGCAAAACCAGAAACCGCCGATAAGGGTAATTGTTCCGGGAAAAACCTACAGAAGAGATTATGATGTTACTCATACTCCGATGTTTCATCAGTTAGAGGGTTTAGTTGTAGATAAGGGAGTAACACTGGCCGATCTAAAAGGCACTATGGAAGTTTTTGTAAAATTATTTTTTGGTGAAGGCAGAAAAATAAGACTCCGGCCGCATCATTTTGCTTTTACCGAACCGTCAATTGAGTTAGATATTTCCTGCGGAATATGCACGGGAAACGGTTGTCGGGCTTGCAAGTATACCGGTTGGCTAGAGATTGCCGGTGCCGGAATGGTGCATCCAAATGTTCTGCGAAACGGCGGAATAGATCCGGCGGAATATCAGGGCTTTGCTTTTGGTTTCGGCATAGAGCGCCCGGCCATGCTAAGGCATAATATTGATGATTTAAGACTATTTTTTGACAATGATTTAAGGTTTTTGGAGCAATTTTGAGGTTAGGTAGTCAGTTTAATTAGTTAAGCAGTTAATTAGGAAAATAATGGCGACTGGGCTAGAAAATTTGAAAATATATCAGATTGCAGAAGGTTTGGAGATTGGGGTGCATGATTTAACAAAAGAATTTCCTAAAGATGAACAATATCGTAGCGTGGATCAACTAAGAAGATCATCAGCTTCGGTTTCGAATAATATTGCGGAGAGTTATGGTCGTTATTCGCATCAAGAGAAAATTCGAATGCTTATTATTGCCAGAGGTGAGGCTGAAGAGACGAAAAGAAATATAATTAGATCATATAAAAAGGATTTTATTTCCGAGGAAGTAGCAAATAACTTTGCGAACGAATACACAGAATTATTAAAAGGAATTAACGGGTATATAAGATTTTTAAGAAACCAGAAAAACCAATTAACTATTTAACTAATCAACTAGGAAACTAACATGCGAATACCTACTAACTGGCTAAAAGAATATGTAAAAACTTCAAAAAGCGATAAGGAAATTGCTGATATCTTAACCATGTCCGGTACTGAAGTGGAAAAGATTGAAAGCCACGGGATAACCTGGAGTGGAGTTGTTGTAGCCGAAGTCATAGAAATCGAAAAACATCCCAATGCGGACAAATTAAGATTAGTAACGGTAAATATCGGAAACAAATCGCAGAAGGTTGTTTGCGGCGCATCGAACATTGAGGTAGGTCAAAAAATTGCCTTTGCAAAAGAAGGGGCAAAATTAGGAGAATTTGAACTAAAAAGGGTAAACATAAGGGGGGTAGAATCATCCGGAATGTGCTGCAGCGAAGCCGAACTTGGCTTATCTGCAGAAGCAAAAGGTATTATGGTTCTAGACTCATCCGCTACAGTCGGAATTCCTTTAGAAGAAGCCCTAAACATTGGCGAGTCGGTAATTGAAGCAGAAATTACGCCAAACAGAGGAGACGAGTTGTCAATAACAGGACTTGCCAGAGAAGTTTTTGCAGTTACCGGAGAAGAGTTTAATCTGCCCGAAATTTCAGTTACAGAAATCGATTTAAAATCATCTTCGGATATTGCCGTGGAAATTTTAGATAATGAACTTTGCCCACAGTATCTCGCGCGCGTTTTAGAAATTGATGAAATTTCCCAGTCTCCGGAATGGCTAAAAAAACACATAGAAGCTGCCGGAGTTAAAACTATAAATTTGGTTGTAGATATCACTAATTACGTAATGCTGGAAATGGGTCAGCCGTTGCATGCCTTCGATTATAATTCAATCGAAGATAAAAAAATTGTTATAAGGCGGGCCAATAAGGATGAAATAATAGAAACTTTGGACGGTGAAAAAAGAAAGCTGGATGAAACAATGCTGGTTATTGCCGATAATAAAAAAGCCATTGCCATTGCCGGAGTAATGGGCGGAAAAAACAGCGAAATTTCAGCAAATACTAAAAAAATTGTGTTAGAATCGGCCACTTTTAATAAAGTACAAGTACGAAGAACATCGGATAAACTGGCTTTAAGAACGGAAGCGGTTGTGAGATTTGAAAAAGGATTGCCTTTAAATTTGGCGCAGATTGCGATTGATAGGGCGGCAATGCTACTTCAACAAATTGGCGGCGCCCGGATTTATGATGGCACAGTAAGTGTTGGTTTAAATAAAGAACCGGAGAAAGAAATAGAATTAAAAATTGGTGATATCGAGAAAAAACTTGGTGTTATAATGGCTGCTGAGGAAGCGGGCAAGTATTTGGAAAGACTTGGTTTTGAAGTAAAAACTTACGAAGATTTTACGAATGTTTCGGTGCCGTGGTGGAGGCCGGACGTTAATATTTCGGAAGATTTACTGGAAGAAATTATTAGAATTTATGGTTTAAACAATATTACGTCTTCACTACCATCTATGGAGCTACCCAGTCCAAACTTAAATAAGCCGTTGAAAGTTGAATATTTAATTCGCGATATTCTTTTGGGGGCGGGTTTTTCAGAAATAATCAACTATTCTTTCTATTCACCCGAAAACGCAAAAAAAGTTGGTTTTGATGATAAGAATTTAATCAAAATTGCAAATCCTATAAATTCCGACATGGAAATTATGCGACCGTCAATGCTACCGTCAATCCTAAACTCAATTTCCAAAAACGAGCGCAATTACAACTATATAAAAATTTATGAGTTGGGAAAGACTTATTTGCCGGGCGAAGAAATGCCAATAGAAGACAAACACCTAACGCTAGCAATTTCCGGCATAAATGACGAGAAAGTAATATATTCTGACGGCAAAGCTTTTTACCTGTTAAAAGGAGCATTAGAATTGATTTTTGCCGAAATTGGAATTAAAAATTTCTCATTAAAGCAGACTAAAATAGACCAATATCATCCCGGCAGAACAGCAAGAATAATTGTAGGAGATAAAAATATTGGCACAATTGGTGAAATTCATCCCGATCTCCAGATTGCATACGGACTAAAACGGCCGGTTGCTATCGCGGACTTATTATTTGATGAATTAGTCGATTTGGTAAATTTAGTGCCTGTTTATAAGCAAATACCAAAGCTGCCAATTGTTCACCGAGATTTGTCGTTTATTATTGATGAAAAAATTTACTATGAAGATGTCTCAGAAAAATTAATTAATGTGGCAAAAGAGCTAAATAAAATTGAGCTTCTGGATGTTTATGCGGGGCTTGAAGAACCGGGGAAAATCAGCAAAACCGTAAGACTCTATTTCCAGCCGGAAGCTAAAACTTTTTCTGAAGAGGAAATAAATGCTCTTTTGGGTAATGTAATGCATGTTTTAAAAGAAGAATTTGAGGCTGTCGTAAGAGTTTAAATCTTAAAATTATTTTCCTGAACTACCCCCCCCCACTTTCCATGTTGTCATTCCCGCCTGTCTCGTTTGGTACTCGCCAAGACGGGCGTAGGCGGGAATCCAGAGGGAATGGATCCTGAATCAAGTTCAGGATGACGAATCTAAGGTTTATGGCAAATATCTAAACAAGCTGTTTACTAAGGATTTAAAAAGAGTACGCGAGTCAGACTTTTTTCCTTGTAAAAAAAGCAATTTTAGTTCAAAATATAAGGGTGAGTGGAAAAAATTTCGGCAACTCTAATAAGCCTAGAGACAGTAGGGTATTTAAGGGCGAGGTTTCTAATAATGACCTTACTAACTTTTTATTGAGCGCAGAAAATTTAGCGAAGATAAAGGACAATCTGGGGGAAGTTTCATCGGTACCCGAAACGCCCGAAATTGAAAACATCGAATTATCAAATGGAAAAGAGACAAACAAAGTGCAAGTTTCTAAAGATAAGCCGAAATATAAATTTAATAAAAAATTAGTTTTTCAAAATGTTCTGCTTTGTCTTTCTTTAATTTTGGTATTTAGTTTACCGGCCGTGGTTTTTGGTTTTCAATTGGCATACTCCGGTAAGGTAATTACCAATGCTAGTCTTTTTGAAGAGAATTTACAGGGCAAAACTTCGGACGAAATAAAAGCTATTGTTGACAGCAAATTGGACGGATATAAAATTTCTGTCAAAAGCGGTAGCTTTACAAAAGACTACTCTCTTGATGATTTAGATGTCAGTAATAATTCAGACGTATTAATTAAAGACTTAATGGCAAACGGACGCAATGGAAGTTTTTGGGCTAATAACAGCTATTTTTTAAAACAATTTGCCGGTAAGATTAATTTAATTTCGTCGCCGGTAAAAGAGTATAGTTTAAATTTTAATTTTAACAGCAAGCAAATTGGATCCGAAATAACCGGTTTGGCGCCCAATTTTTCTACTTCAGAAAATTTGGTGGTAAGGGGAATAGAATCTATCGCTCAGCCACCAAACATGGACGAAAGGTTCTATCAACAGGTGTTTTTATACCGATTCTCCGAGGATTTAAAAACATTCGGCAACGTTTCTTTGCCGGACACTTATTTTAATACCCAAGGTTTTTCTTCAGTTCAAAAACTGGTCAACAAAAGTATCGTGTTAAAAAAGGATGATAAAATTATAAACGTTGGCTCGTTGGATATTACAAGATTTATCGTTTTTGATAACAACTTAAGTCCTAAAATAGACGAGGCCAAAATTGAAGTTTATATAAATGATGTGGTGGTAAGGCAAATAAACATTGCGCCGGAAAATAAAAAAATTAAAGTGGAAAATTTTTCTAAGGAAACCGTAATAAGCGAGGGCAAGCCGGGACTTGCTGTTGATGTTCCCAATTTGAAACAATCAATAGCCTCGGCAATCAAAGAGAGTCAACCCGAAGTTATTATTAAAACAAATGTTGTCCAGCCTCCGGTTGATAGGGAAGACATTATTGTGCCGGATTGGACAAAATACATCGATATTAACCTTTCTACTCAAACAATGACCGCTTTTGATAAAAATGTTCAGGTTGGTCAATGGAAAATTACCTCGGGTTCAAATTATCACCCTACACCCGCAGGCGTTACATATATTTTTGGTAAAACGGCAATTACAAGAATGTGGGGCGGCACGCCGGGGATAGATTATTACGATCTGCCAAATGTCCATTGGGTTACTTGGTTTAGGGCCGGAGGGTATGCAATTCACGAGGCTTATTGGAGAAGTGCTTTTGGCGGGCAAGATTACAAATGGAACGGGTCCCACGGATGCATTAACGCTCCAATTGACGTTGCTAAATATATTTACGATTGGGCGCCAATCGGTACTCCGGTAGTTGTTCATTACTAAGTAAAAAGTAAGTGCCTATTTTAATATTATCTGTTAAAATGCTTTTAATTGGATCTTGAAAACTTAGAAAAAAAGGGTTGATTTGTGTGAGAGATGGCTCGCGTTATTCGATCGAATGCTATAATATTAATAACGCATATGCAAAGCATTTAGGATGCATTTGTCAGAGTGGCTATAAAACCATTACCGAAGCAAAAAAAATTTTAGACAAACTGATGCCTTATGAGGTTGAGAATTATTTTGGAGTAGATTTTTTAAGCATCCATCATAAGTTGGTTATCTACGATCATGAAAATTGCTACAATAACCGCGAAAGTAATTGTTTCTGTCCTTCATGTATCCCAACGTTTTACAAAACGGAGAATCATGGTTTTGCAACTTATAAGCTAGGGCTTGCAGTTTTTACCGAACAAGATATGGAAGAATTTATTGAAACGATTCTGACAGAAACCATTAAACATATGGTTAATTCTCAAATAGGAGAAATAAAAAAGAACATTATCAAGTTTTGAATTAAAGTTTTTCGGGAGCCAAAATTGGCTCCTTTTTTATTGACAGATCCTTGTTTCTATGGTAATATTTATGACGTTAAAATGATTGAGCTTTAAGAAAAGAATAAAAATACAAACATAGCGATGGAAAAGACTTAAGGAGGATGGGAATGAGTATTAAAAAGATTGTTTCGGGATTGCTTGTTTTGGTGTTACTTCTTGGAGCTTCGTTAATCATTACTGGCTGCGGGGAGCTTGGTACTGGCGCCGGCATTTTAGGGCGCAAGACCTCAAGGATTACCGGACAAGAGTATGTTGTAAATATGCCCTCCCAAGTTCAAAGAATTATCTGGGTAGACTTTACGTCCGGTGGTTTTATGACTACTAAGAACGTGACCTTTATCGATAACGTTAACGAGTATTATACTCTTGAGATCAATGATCTTGATATCTTTCAGGGTATAATTCACTGGCTTAAGCCGGGCAGCGAAGAGAAAGAAAGCTGGACTTCAAAGCGAGGCTTTACCTCAAGGTATAATGGCCGCGTTACTAATATTGCGCTGCCGGATGACTTTAAGGTAATGCTTTCTGTATCCGTTAAATCTAACGGTACTAAGGACATCACCTATATAAGTAATTCCGGTCAGAACAAGTCCAAAGAATACAAGGATCTTTCGCCATTCGACGGCAGCATCATTTGGTCTAAGACCGGCGGCGATACAGTAGAAAAATTCTTCTTTGGAAGAAGTCTCTCTAGATTTACCGGCAAACCGATTAGGATCAAAGTGCCCGATAACTTCCATAAGATGGTAGGCGTTGACTTTACCGAGTCTGATGAAAACACCATCAAAAATATTACCTTCATGGCTACCGATGAGCGCTACTATACTACAGAGATCAAAGATTCGGGCATCTTTGAGGGTTCAATTGCCTGGGTTGCAACGGGTAAGGGCAACAAATTTTACCAATCCCGCAATCTTTCTCGAATTGGCCTGGGTGCTAGTGAGATCGGTGTTCCGGAAGATTTTAAGGAAATGATTAGCGTTAGCATCAAGCCGAGCGGCATGAAAGATCTTGTTTATCTGTCAACCGATGGTCAGGTTAAAGCCCAAGAATATGCGGACTTTAGTATGCTTCAGGGACGCATGATTTTTAAGATCGAAAAGCAGTAAGTTATACGATTTTAAGGAGCCTTTAAGGGCTCCTTTTTTTAAACTTTTTTTTGACTAAAGTGAGTAATTATGCTAAAATTTTTTCATATGAAAACTATTAATCAATCATTATTGCTGCTCGGTTTATTTACTTGTTTCCCTTTGGGGGGTTGATTTAAGAGTTTTCAAAAAAGTTTAAAGTAAAAATTGCCTTCCATCGGGAAGGTTTTTTAGTATCGAACCTTAAAAAATTAGAGGAGGAGATTAAGATGAAAAGAGTTCAGATTTTTGACACTACCTTAAGGGACGGGGAGCAATCTCCTGGAATTAGCTTAACGCCGAAGAACAAGCTGGAAATTGCGAGGCAGCTGGACAGATTAGGGGTTGATGTTATCGAAACAGGATTTCCAATATCATCCTCCGGGGATTTTGAAGCCGTTAGTTTAATTGCCAGCAAGGTTTCGCGTCCGGTTATATGCGCCTTATCGAGGGCAAAAGAAGAAGATATTGATGTAGCTTGGCAGGCCATAAAGGAAGCGGCAAATCCGCGTATTCATACTTTTGTTATGGCATCCGATATTCAAATTAAAAAGCAGCTTAACAAATCTTATGCCGAAGTTTTGGAAATGGTTTCCATGGCGGTTAGCAGAGCAAAAAGGCATGTTTGGGACGTGGAGTTTTCGCCGATGGACGCAACGAGGGCTAATTTTGATTTTTTGTTAGAAATGATAGGTTTGGCAATTAAAAACGGGGCAACGGTAATAAACATTCCCGATACGGTTGGTATTTCAACTCCGGATTCATTTGGCCAACTGATTAAATATCTGGTGGAAGCATTTCCGTGGCTGGGGGACAAAGTAACTTTAAGTGTTCATTGTCATAATGATCTTGGCATGGCCACAGCCAATGCTTTAGTGGCGCTTCAAAACGGCGCGAATCAAGTTGAGTGCACCATAAACGGCTTAGGTGAAAGAGCCGGCAACACGGCGCTTGAAGAAATTGCCATGATTATAGACACCTTGCCGGATTTGGCCCTAGAGACCAATGTAAAGACGCCAGAAATATCTAAAACCAGTCGTTTAATAACCAACCTTACCGGTTACAGCGTCCAGCACAATAAAGCCATAGTTGGTAGAAACGCTTTTGCTCATTCGTCAGGCATCCATCAGGACGGAGTTTTGAAATCATCAGACACTTACGAAATTATTAAACCTGAGCGGATTGGCTTAAAGACTAACAAGCTGGTTCTTGGAAAAACTTCCGGCAAGCATGCTTTTAAGGAATATTTGAGCGAGTTGGAAATTAGTTTGCCTGAGGAATACTTTAAAGAAGCTTTCCGCCGGTTTAAAAAATTGGCTGATAAAAAAGCTGAAATTACAGAAGCGGACGTTGAAGCTATAGTAAATGAGGTTTGCCTTTCTGGTGAGGAAGTTTATCATTTGGTTGATTTGTCGGTTTGCGGGAAAGATGGCGATATGCCAATAGTAAACGTTGTGGTATCCAAAAACGGAGAAAAAAAGAAAGCATCAGCAGAAGGAAAGGGGCACGTTTCAGCAATCGCCGCTGCCATTAATAACGCTTTGCAAATTAACGGCCAAATCACTGATTATGAAGTTAAATCAATTACCGAAGGCTCTGATTCTCAGGCTTATGTTATTTGTAAAGTATTGGTTAATGAAAAAACCTATACCGGCAGCGGTTCGGACGAGGATGTGTTAAAAGCCAGTGCAATAGCTTATTTAAGAGCAGTAAGCAGAGCGCTTGCATAACTCTTTAGGGCAGTACCAATTTTAAAAAGTTGGTGCTGCTTTTTTAATGTAATTTTGTTGTTTTTTATGCTTATTTGTGCTAGAGTTAAATGGTGATTAAGTAGAAAATTACAAGCAATTTGACTTAGTTATTTCTTCGAGATTGGACAGCATGCTTATTGCTTTAAAACTCGAATAATATAGTATACAAACTAAATTTTAGATATATCCAACACGGATACAGTTTTTATTTTTGCAAAGGAGATAAATGGCGACAAAAGACACTTATAATGCAGAGCAGATTCAGGTTTTAGAAGGCTTGGAGCCTGTTCGTAAAAGACCCGGTATGTACATTGGCGGCACCGGCCAGGAGGGGCTGCATCATTTAATTTGGGAAATCGTGGACAACTCCATTGACGAAGCCACTGCCGGTTTTGCTTCCCATGTTAATCTTATTATTGAAGATGGCAATAAAGTAACGGTGACAGATGACGGCCGCGGTATTCCGGTTGATATTCATCCTAAAACTAAAAAATCCAGCTTAGAAACCGTTTTAACAGTACTTCATGCCGGTGGTAAGTTTGGGGGCGGCGGATATAAAGTTTCGGCCGGTTTACACGGTGTGGGTTTGTCTGTGGTAAACGCGCTTTCAAGCTGGCTTAAAGCCGAGGTTTATAAAAACGGTAAAATTCACGTTCAAGAATATGAGCGTGGAGTGCCTCAAAGCAATATAAAAGTTGTTGGCGATACCGTCAAAACCGGAACCATCATTCAATTTATTCCGGACGAAAAGATTTTTCCAATCGTTGATTTTGATTACAATACAATTCTTACCCACATGCGTCATCGGGCTTATCTTACTAAAGGTTTAAAACTTTGTTTCACAGATTGCCGAAATGGTCAAAGTAAAAGATACGGTTTTTATTTTGAGGGTGGAATAAAATCTTACGTCCAGTATCTAAATAGAAATAAAGAAATTGTAAACACGCCTTTTTATGTTGAAAAAAAGGTAGATGAAACCAATGTAGAAATTGCAATTCAATATACCGAAAGTTATGCGGAAAACGTGCAGTCCTTTGCTAATACCGTAACAACGCCGGAAGGCGGAACTCACGTTACCGGATTTAGAATGGCCATAAACCGTGTTATTAATGAATATGCCAGGAAAAATGGTTTACTTAAAGATAATGAGCCCAACTTAACCGGTGATGATATTAAAGAAGGTTTAACAGCCGTTATTTCGGTTAAAATTGTTGATCCTCAGTTTGAAGGTCAGACAAAAGCTAAGCTTGGCAACCCGGAAGTTCAAGGACATGTGCAGCAGGTAATGGCGGAATATTTTAAGTATTTCTTAGACGAAAATCCCAATGAGGCCAAGAAAATTATCGGTAAAGCGTCTCTCGCCGCCAGAGCCCGAGCAGCAGCCAAAGCGGCTAGAGAAACCGTTATCAGAAAGGGCGCTTTAGAGGGTATGACATTACCGGGAAAACTCGCCGATTGTTCGGAAAGAGACCCAAAACAGTCTGAAATCTATATAGTTGAGGGCGATTCCGCCGGAGGCTCAGCGAAGCAGGGTCGGGATCGAAAATTTCAGGCGATCTTGCCTTTAAAAGGTAAAATTTTAAATGTGGAAAGAGCCAGGTTAGACCGGATGCTTTCTTCTGACGAAATTAAGGCGCTTATTATTGCGCTTGGTACCGGAATTAGCGAAAATTTTGATGCGTCAAAACTTAGATATGACCGAATTATTATAATGACGGATGCGGATTATGATGGTGCGCATATTAGAACTTTGCTACTTACTTTTTTTTACAGGCATATGAAAGAAATTGTGGATACCGGTCATATTTATATTGCTCAGCCGCCGCTTTACAAAGTTTCTTACGGAAAAGAAAAAGCTTATGTTTACAACGAGGCGGAAAGAGATGAAGTAGTAGAAGAATTCAAAGGTATCAGGGACGAAAAGAAAAAGATGAGGGATATGAAAAAAGTAATTAAAAAAGCCGAGTCCCAAACTCCGGAGGAATCTGCAGATTTGGAAGAAGCAAAGGAAGTTAGTTCTATTGCAGATGCGGTATCTTTTTCTGAAAGTTCAGATTTGCAGGGCATAAACATTCAGCGATATAAAGGTCTTGGTGAAATGAATCCGGATCAGCTTTGGGAAACCACCATGGATCCGGAAAATAGAGTTTTATTGCAGGTTAAAGTTGAAGACGCCGAAAAGGCAGACGAAGTATTTTCGATGCTTATGGGTGCGGAAGTTGATCCTAGAAAAAGGTTTATTCAGACGCATGCAAAAACAGTTAAAAACCTTGATATTTAAAATATTAAGAATTATGAATTAAGAATTATGAATTTTGAATCAATTAAGAATTAAATAATTAAGAAATTAATTAAAAATTCTAAATGTCAAATCTCCGTCATTCCGGACATTCCTTTGGAAAATACAATCAATTGATCCGGAATCCATGCTTTCTGGATTCCGGCTCGAAGGCCGGAATGACAAGGTTGTTAAAAAAATAGGCGGGAGTGATCTCAATGTCATATAGACCATTGAGAGCTCCCGCCTTGTTTGTGTTTAGCTAGACTGTAAGAATTTCTTCAGTTTCTTGAAGTTTGGCATCAGCCGTTTCCCATTTTCCACAGCGACCGCCGTAGAATGCAATGGTTTTTCCGGCTTCCATAATTCTTACGACTTCACATTGATTTTCGCAGCCCTTACATTTAAAGCTGCGGGTTAAAAATTCTGTTTCAGAAATGTGAAATCCTTTGAAATTGGTTATTTCTTTTTGCTTAGCGGCTGCTTTTGCATACAAGGCCATACCTAAAGCACCCATGACGTTGTAGTGCTTTGGAATTATTATTTCTATGCCTAGAGCTTCTTCAAAAGCTCTTTTCATGCCGGCATTAGCTGCAACGCCGCCTTGGAAAATGACAACCGGTCCTATTTTCTTCCCTTTTGCCAAGTTGTTTAGATAATTTCTTACCAAAGCCTGGCAAAGACCATAAATAATGGATTCCTTGTCATAGCCCAACTGTTGTTTGTGAATCATGTCTGACTCGGCAAAAACCGAACACCTACCCGCTATGTGGCAAGAATTAGTTGCCTTTAAAGCCAGCTCACCAAACGATTCAATAGGAACTTTTAGACGGCTTGCCTGGTGGTCCAGGAATGATCCGGTACCGGCAGCACAGACGGAATTCATGGCAAAGTCTACAATCACACGATCTTTAATAAAGATGATCTTTGAATCTTGCCCGCCAATTTCCAAAACTGTATTTACGTTTGAAACTTCAAACGCGGCAGCAAGTCCGTGAGCTGTAATTTCGTCATAAATAACATCGGCACCAACTATATGTCCGGTTAAAACCCGACCGCTTCCCGTTGTGCCAACCCCATTTATTACGGTGCTTTCTCCTATCTCTTCTTTAAGTATGCTCATACCATTTTGAACGGCCTTTATTGGCTCGCCTTCGGTTAGAAGATAAATAGATGATACAACTTCATTTTCTTCATTTGTCAGCACCAAATTTGTACTAACCGATCCTACATCTACACCTAAATAGCGTGCCATATTTTTTCCGTCTCCTTTCGGACAATATTGGTGAATGCTTGTAATCTGGTAACAATACCTGCTTGACCCGTCTTTTCATCAATTTGGATCGATAAAAATGGTGTTTGGGCTTCGGCAGTGATAATCTCAAGTGCTTCTAGGGCCATAATATCCGGCATGCAACCAAAAGGATATAAATGAATTATTCCATCTATACCTTCGTTAATGTAGTGAATGGCGTGACCAACATTAGCTGTACAATCGCCACCGCACCAGCCATCTATCCATGGTTTGGCAAGCTTGTGGGCATCGAAGTTGTTAATTCCCGCTACTTTTTCCGCATTCTTTGGACCCGTCCAGTCGGTGATATAAATTGCCCTTTCTATTTCTATGCCTAGTTCATTTAGTAATCTCT
Organism: candidate division CPR2 bacterium GW2011_GWC2_39_10; assembly: GCA_000993275.1. Taxonomy (GTDB): domain Bacteria; phylum Patescibacteriota; class CPR2; order CPR2; family CPR2; genus GWC2-39-10. Next base: position 37,419 of record LBVV01000004.1, read on the forward strand.
CGATGTTCATATTAATGAAAGGCTCCAGGACAACATAGAATTCCCCGACAACTCCTATTTTAAAAGTTTTGCGGTTGGAATCTAGCTCCACCGAATTCATTACGTCGACGGCTTCCTCTTGATACTTGGCAAGTTCTTTATCGTTTTTTGCGGATCTTAGTAGGCCGACGGCTTCGTCATACTTTTTTTGAGTGTCGCCGCGATACTTTTCTTTAGCCCTTATCGAAAGAAGCATACTTTCAATTTTGTCCATGCAAACCGCTTTTTTAAAGCTTCTGGTAAGATGCCAATAAATTGTCGGTTTGCTTTTGCTGCTTAACTCGATTAAAGGACCAAAGAATTTTTGAAGATCATTTAGCAAACCTTCGCCCGAAGTCATTGGTTCAAGCGTGCAGATTCGGATTTTTTTATCATAGCCATTCTCTTTTAGTATTGCCTTGTAAACTTCGCCATAATATCCAAAGCGGCACGGTCCATAACCTCCTACCATCAAAGCAATATCGGCGCCATTATCGGCTGAATTCATAATGCTTGCTATAGTCGCCTTTAAGGGGAAACAGGCAAATTCGGGAGATACTGAGGCGCCGACTTCGATCATCTTGTTGTTCAAAGGTGACGGAGGCAGAAAATCTATTCCTAGCCGTTTCATCCAATCTTCAACAAGAATTGACATTGTCCCCATTTGGGGAACCGTAACTACGTGATTCTTGCCTTTCACTAAATAACACCTGCCTTCACGCCTCTTATTGAATTAACAAAGGCTTCTACCCTGGTTTTTAGACCGGTATCGCTGTCAAGCTCGGCCAGCACTATGGCCATTAATTTTCCGTCTAGATTATTGCTTATTTGGTTTAGAAAAACTGACATCAGGCTATCGGGCCCGCAAGGGAACGAATCTAAAAACAAGATACCGTCAACCAAGTTATTCTCTAATAAATAAGCAACTGATCCCACAATCTCTCTTTCGTAATTCCAAAAAAGCTTTTTAGACATGTGTGTGTCCGCTGCTTTTTCGGATATTTCTTTGCCAACCATTTCTATGGTTATAACTTTTACATTCATTCGGTAAAGTTTGCTTAAGATGTTCATAGAGAGGTACGAATCATAGATGTTGTAAGGGTGGCCTATAACGCCAATAGACAAATCCGGATTTTCAGGCTGTTTCATGTCATAGGGCAGAATCATGCCATTCGCCATGTCTTGTTCAAATTTTTCTTTCACCAAAAGGGCATCATGGTAGTAGTCGTGAGTTTGTTTTTCGGTTTTTCCGAATACTTCTCCAATTTGAGCCAGCTCTGCTTTTAGGATTTTTTCTTGTTCTCCCTTTTTAACATGTGGGGTAAATTTTCGCATATTAATTTCTAGAGGCAAAAATTTATCACGTTGCTCCCGAAAACTTATGTTCATAAGAAGTGATCTTAGCCCCATAAATTTTGGGCAGGTATAGGTTCTGTCTTCCTCGGACACAAATCGTAGGGCAGGAATGTAATCGCATGATTTTAACAGCCGCGCCACATGGCCAAAGTAGATTTTAAACGGCGTACAGATATTTTCATTTACTAAAGCTGCACCTTCTTCTAGAATTTGACTGTTAGTTTGTTCCGAATAAACAACTTCGGCTCCAAGGTTTGTAAAAAAATGATCCAACAATGGATTTAGTCTGTAGCCCATTAGGGCACTGGGTAAGCCAACCTTAATTTTACCGTTGCTCTCTGTCGTCAACTTTATCATCCTCCATTTCCTAGTCTTAAATTTTTAATTTCAACCATCTGGTATTACCATTCAAGGAGTTTCTTAGATTAACGCATTGTATCACTGGATGGCTGAAAATTCAATGAAAAGTTGTTTCGGGATTTTGTTGAAATGAGTAGAAAAAACCATCCTTTCTGCTTGTTATTTGCCTCAAATTCAGGTACAATAGATGAGTTAATGGACACATATTTAAAACTCATTCGAAGACAGTTAAAAGCATGGACATTTGAAATATCAAGAAATTAAGAATTATGAATTATGAATTTTGAATCAATTAAGAATTAAATAATTAAGAAATTAATTAAAAATTCTAAATTCAAAACTCGAAATTATTCAGAAGGAAAGAACTTATGGCCAAAAAAACTTCAGGCGAACAACTACCATTCAATGTTGGTTACGTAAAACCAAGGGAAATGACCGATGAAATGCAACAATCCTACTTGGATTATGCCATGTCGGTTATCGTTGCCCGCGCTTTGCCGGACGTAAGAGACGGTTTAAAGCCGGTACATAGGCGTATTCTTTATGCCATGAACAGTCTTGGTTTAAAACACAATGTAAAACATAAAAAATCGGCCTTTGTGGTTGGTGAGGTTTTAGGTAAATATCATCCTCACGGCGATACGGCAGTTTACTATTCCATGGTTCGTATGGCTCAGGAATTTTCGATGCGCTACCGCCATGTAGATGGCCAGGGCAACTTTGGTTCCATGGACGGAGACGGGGCGGCAGCGATGCGTTATACGGAAGCCAGGATGACTTCATTTGCTGAGGAAATGCTTACTGATATCGACAAAGATACTGTAGATTTTATGCCAAACTACGACGGTTCGGTTAAGGAGCCGGTGGTTTTGCCCGCCAGAATTCCTAACCTTTTGGTTAACGGGCAAATGGGCATTGCGGTTGGTATGGCGACAAATATTCCGCCCCATAATTTAAACGAAGTTATAGATGCCACTACTCATTTAATAGATAACCCCAATGCTATAGTTGAGGATCTTATGAAATATATAAAAGGTCCCGATTTTCCAACCGGCGCTACTGTTTATGCCGACGAAGTTGCTCAGGCTTATGGCACCGGCAGAGGAAAAGTAATTATCAGGGCCAATGCCGAAATTGTAGAATCTAAAAAAGGCGGTTTCCAAATTATTATTTCGGAAATTCCATATCAGGTTAACAAGGCCGATTTGGTTGCCAAAATTGCCGATTTGGTTAAAGAAAAGAAGATTGTGGGTATTTCCGATCTACGAGACGAGTCCGACAAAAAAGGTGTCCGTGTTGCCATCGATCTAAAGAAAGACGCTTATCCTAATAAAATTTTAAACCAGCTATACAAAATGACCAATATGCAAACAGCTGTTCATTATAATATGATTGCTCTAATTGGTGGTATTCAGCCACGTCTTTTAACTTTAAAATCAATTTTAGAAGAGTTTGTCAAACACAGACAAAAAGTGGTAACAAGACGCACCGAATACGATCTTAGAAAAGCTAAAGAACGCGCCCATATTTTAGAGGGTTTACTTATTGCGCTTGGCGCCATTGACGAAGTTATTAAAACCATCCGCGCTTCTCAAACTAAGGAAGAGGCAAAAGATAATTTAGTTAAGAAATTTAAACTTACGGAAATTCAGGCTCAAGCAATTCTAGACATGAGACTTCAAACTTTGGCCGGTTTAGAGCGTAAAAAAATTGAAGACGAATATGCAGAACTTCAAAAATTAATAGCTCATCTGGAAGATCTTCTTGCTCATCCCGAAAAAATCTTAAGTGTCATTAAAGAAGAACTGGAAGAGATTAAAACTAAATATGGTGACGAGCGAAAGTCTAAGATTATTAAATCTAAACTCGGCGAATTTTCCGAGGAAGATTTGGTGGCTAACGAAACCGTAATTGTGGCGCTTACTAAAGGAAATTACATTAAAAGAATCTTGGCTTCCACTTTTAGGCAGCAGCAGCGCGGCGGCAAAGGCGTAATGGGAATGCAGACCAAAGAAGAAGATATTGTGGAGCACATGGCCCTAACTCATAACCACGACGAAATTATGTTTTTTACCAACATGGGTCGCGTTTTTAGAACCAAAGTTTATGAAATTCCAATGGGTTCACGTATAGCCAAAGGTTCGCCAATCGTCAACTTTATTCAATTGGCGCCGGAGGAAATTGTGACTTCGGTTATTACCGTTTCCAAGGATGAAAAGACAGACGCTAAATACTTGTTTTTTGCAACCAAGTTTGGTGTAATCAAAAAAGTACCAATGGAGCAGTTTGATAATGTCAGGCGAAACGGACTTATCGCTTTAAATCTTGATAAAGGAGATGCTCTTTGTTGGGTTAAAACTACATCTGGTGTAGACGAGATTATTATGGCCACTAAATCTGGTGTCGCCAACAGATTTTCCGAAAAAGATGTCCGGCCAATGGGGCGAGGAGCCAGAGGGGTTAGGGGCATGAAAATGAAGGGGACTGATGAGATTGTGGGCACAGATGTTGTAGTAAAAGACAAAAAAGGTCAGCAAATGATGGTAATTATGGAAAATGGTTACGGCAAAAGAACGGACATAGAAGAATTTACACCGCATCGCCGAGGCGGAGTGGGCATTAAAGCCGCATCTGTTACGCCCAAAACCGGTAGTGTGGTGGATGTTAGAATTATTGAAGACTTAAAAGAAGACTTGGTAATTGTATCCAAGCAGGGCGTGGTTATTAGACTTCCGCTAAAACAGGTTAATAAAATCGGCCGCGTAACCCAAGGCGTCCGTGTAATGCGTCTTAACGAAAAAGACAAGGTTTCTTCCGTAACCTTGGTAAGTGAAGAAAAGATAGAGGAAGAAGTTGAGAAAGTGGAGGAAGGGAAGTAGGCCAAAGGGCAAAGCCCTTTAAATGTCCAATTTCTAATTCCAAATTTCTAATCAATGTCAAATGACTTCCGCCTAAGGCGGATCGCCCTCTGGACGGAAATGTATAAATAATTATTCTTCGACCGAAGTGGAGAAGTACAATATGCCCATTCCCGACTTGCCTGTCAGCCGAAGGATGGATCGGAAATCCAGAAAGAATTCATAGATGATCAACCAAATTGATGAAAAAATGAAAAAAGCTATTAGGCAAGTAGAAGCAATATTAGTTTCAAAAGACTATTCTGATGCTATGGCCAATTCCAGGTTAACTACTGAGGAAATAGAGAAGGTTGTTTCTGAGTATTGTGGTAAAATTGACGTAGCTCCAGATTCTTACTTTCAAAATGTTAAAGCTATACCAATAGCCGGAACTGATCCGCAAAGATGGGCAGTAGATTATGATCTTTGGATTGACGGGAAATCCAGCGACCTTACATTATCTTTAGAGCTTACTACCACAGATAGTGCTGGCAATTATACTGCTTCAATTGAAGATTTACATGTTCAATAAATTGTCATTCCCGACTATTCCTATAAAAATATAATCAGTTGATCGGGAATCCAAATAATTAATAAAAGGAAATTCATATGAAAACAATTCATAAAGTTGCGGCTATTGTTATAAAGGATAACTCTTTTTTAATGGTGCGTAAGGTTGGCAAAAACACTTGGACTAATCTTGGCGGGCATATTGAAGAAGGTGAAACAGAGGAGCAGGCTTTAAAAAGGGAAATTTTAGAAGAACTTAATTGTGATTCCAACATCATCAGAAAACTAGATGACTTTAAAGCAAAGGCAGCTCATGATGACGCCATGCTCACACTCTCTACATACTTAGTGGAGCTGATGGGAGATCCAGTAATTAACGATCCGGAACTGGAAGAATTTAAATATATCCCGAGGGAGTACAGAGAACAGGGTTATAAAATGCCGGAATCCATTGAAAAGCATGTTGTTCCCTATTTAATTGAAAATAAGCTACTTTTATCAAAGTATTAGCCGTTAGAGTCTCCGGGGCTATATTTAATCATGGCTAAAGACGACAGGCCAATAAATACTAAAGAGGATACATTATTCAGATAACTGACATTAATTCCTAAGTTTGGTAATAGCAGGTCAACGGTTAACGCCGATATCGCAAATAACGTTATGCCTGCTACAATTAACGACATCTTTTTTTTGACCAGCCCTTTTTGTTTTATTGTGGCTTTTGTAATTGCAAAAATTGCATAAAAAACAGTAGCTATAGCATACGCTATGTATACATAATAAAGAGGCGTCATTGAATTTTGAAAATTTGCAGTTGGAAGTTGATCGGACATTTGTTTAATAAGCAGGCCGTTCGGTATGGCTAGCAGGGCGAATATGATGCCGATAAAGTAAATTATCAGAATATTTCTTTTATTGTATCCCTTGCTTATGCTAATTGCCCATGATGTCCCTGAAGCGACTGTTAGTGATCCGGCTGAATAAGTCAGTCTAAATAAAAAAGAGCTTATTTGGGGATTGTACCAGAAATAGTTAGCTATATTATAAAAGATCAGCATCATAGTGAAAATAAAAAATAAAATATTCAATGGATTTTTTTTATCCTTTAATAGTACGGCCAGGCCGAGTACAAAACATCCAAAAGATGCCAAAATTGTTGTTGCCAAATAAATCATAATTTTATTATAAAGCCTAATTTTTAAAAATTATAGTGATAATTTTAGGTCTTATACTGGGCTTACGCAAAATAGCACATCTATCCAAGCCGAAACAAGGTGAGATAAAATCACTTTTCTCTACTGGAAGCGTATTTGTAGATACGCTGACAGGAGAAAAAGGGATTTTAGCCGCTTGATTTGGTTTGGGAGGTGTGGTAGGGGTTTGCGTAAGTCCAGTATACAAGCCTTAAATTTGCAAATTGTCAAAAAAGGAATAGAATCTACTTAATAGCTTCTTAATGGAGATATATATGAAGATTTGTATTATTGCCCCAACGGTGATTCCTATTTTAGGCAGAAAGCAAGAATATGGAGGTATCGAGTTAGTGGTTGCGCTAGCAGCGGAGGAGCTTACCAGGCGCGGACACGATGTTTACCTATTTGCGCCGGGAGATTCCCATGTAAGTTGTAATTTGGTTAGTATTACGCCAAGTGCGGTTGGACAGGGAATTTCCTTTGAAAAAGAAAAGCATTTTAATAAAATTGCATATGAAATGGCAGTTGCCGAAAACCCTGATATTATTTGGGACAATACATTAGCGGTGCATGCTCAGGAGATGGGAGAAAACCATTCGATTTTTTTATTTAAAGCAGATATTGCAATAAACAGAGAGGAAATGGTAAATACCGGCGATATTCCGGTTATTCAAACTCTTCATGGACCGGCCAAAGATCATATCCCTGGCCTAATTAAGACTTTAGGGGAAGCCGGTCAATTTTTTGTCAGTATCAGTCATGACCAGGCCAAAAGATTTGCGCCTTATATTGAAAGAGGACAACATTTAGGTACGGTATATAATGCGGTCGATACGGAATTTTATCACATTAATCCAAATAAAAAAGGTGATTTTCTGTTATGGCTTGGTCGTTTTTGTATGGAAAAGGGAACTCATATTGCTTTAGAGGTAGCCCATAAGCTTGATATGCCCATTAAAATTGTAGGGAAAATTGCAGAGAAGCATGAGAAAGATTATTTTGAAAAATTTATTAAACCAAATCTTAGGTCAAAAGACGAAGTATTGGGAATTATTTCTTCGGAAATGAAAAAAGACCTATATGCGGATGCATATGCAACATTAATGTCTAATATTTGGCCGGAACCTTTTGGTCTTGTTGCCATTGAATCTATGGCATCCGGAACACCGGTGGTGGGGCCGTCACTGGGATCATTAACCGAAGTGGTAAACGGTTCCGGGGTGTTAGTGCCGGTGGAAGATTTGCATCTTAATGAAAACGAAACATATATTACCGATGCGCAGTTGAAATACATAAATAGAATGGCAGAATATGTGCCAAAAGCGAAAGCCATTCCGCCGGAACTTCCCAGGGATAGGGTAGAGAAACTATTTTCGGTTAAGCACAATGCGGACGGTTACGAAACATCTTTTGCTAAGGCTATTTATTTAAAGAAAAAAGAACTAAAAGCGCTGGTATGAGTTATAATTATTTTAAGTGAAAAAGAAGAAAAAACAAATATTTAGTAAAAAGTTGATTATTGGTCTCATGGTAGTGCTGTTAACGGTTGTGGGATTTTTTGGATTTAGGCAAATAGCTGGATCTTTGGTTCATGTTAAAAGCGAGAAAAATCAAAAAGTAGAAAATAACAACAAAGTTTCTAGTGACGACAATGTTGCTGTCCACACATATAATTTGCCCGAAGAAGAGCAAAATATCGTTGCTCCACAAATGGTTTATAAAATAACGCCGATTCCGAAACCTATGCCGCCCCAGACCACATTTGGTTATTCGGTAAACGGCAGGGCAATTGGCGGTTGGATATTCGGCAGTGGAACTGAAACTATGTTTTTCTTTGGAGCAATTCATGGCTCCGAAAAAGGAACGGTTTCAGCAATGAACAGTTTCGCCAGATACATATTTGATAACCCAACCGTAGTTGGCAAAAACAAAAGAATTATAATCATACCTGTAGCTAATCCGGATGGATATGCAAACAGCAGCAGGCTAAATGGTCATGCAGTGGATATAAATAGGAATTTTGATACTGCCGGTTGGACTCCTCAGGGAGCAAATGATAATTTTGGTGGCCCAAGTTCATTCTCCGAACCTGAAAGCCGACTTATAGGGGACTTGGTGTCAAATTATAACGTTTCAACAATGGTTGCCTTTCATTCTAAGGGTAATCTTGTTCATCCGGAGGCCAATCAGTCGTCTTACGACTTGGCGCATCTTTATTCTTCTTATTCCGGTTACAGATATTATAATGATATTGCGTCATACGAGGGCACGGCAACCAACTGGCTTAGGGAGAAAAAGGGAGGCACTGCAATTACAGTAGAACTAACAAGCCACACTTCTTCGGACTGGACAAAAAACAGGCCGGCGCTCCTTCAGATTATCAAATAAATAAAGTAATGGATAATTCTCTCCAAAGGTCTCATTACCCTAATGCTTGCAAATGCCTCAAAAAAGAGTATATTTCTTATCAATATGAAAGCATACATAACGTGTCCGGTAAGTATTACGCACCAGCGCATTTTGCTCTTGCCGGAATTAAAGGATCTCTTAAAACAATTCGAAATAGAATCATATATTTATAACATATCCGGAAAACCCGAAGATGTTTATAGGCATGACATGAATATTCTTCAAGAAAGCGATCTTCTAGTTGCTGAAGTATCGGAACCTAGCCATGGCGTGGGTATTTTAATTGGCCTATCTTTTCAATTTGGAATTAAACGTATTTTACTTATCAAAAAAGGACGGTCTTTATCAAAGATTCTCTACGGCATGCCCGATACCGATATTTTGGAATACGAAACGAAGGACGACTTAAAAATCAAGCTTCAAAATTTGCTTTCAACTCTTTCTAAGGTTGAATAAACTTCCGGTAAAGGCTATATTAATTATAATGCATTCTAAATATTTCAAAAAAAGCTTAATATTGTTAATTATTTTTTTGTTTATTCCCGGCGTTTCACTTGCGCTGGATAATGGCTTAAAAAAGCAAGGCAAAAGTGATTACGATCAAATTCAAGTTTTTAAGAATGATTTCTTAAATAATAAAAAAATTAGTAAAGAATCTATTTTAAATAAAATTGTTGAAGAGGAAGAATATTTTTTGGAATCTAAGGATTTCTATGAAAATGCTAAAGAGGATGAAAAAATTTCAGCAGATGCAGTCAAAATGCAGCAAATAGCAGATAACGTTTTAAGATCAATGAGTAAATATAAACAATCTTTTGACGCGACCGAAGATCCAAAAATACGTGAAAATATAAGAAAAGAAGCTGATAATATCTTAAACGGCGCCAACTTGGATTATTATAAAATATTGGGCTTGAGGCCAATTGATTTGTATTTTAAATTTTTTGTTGCATTAGCGCTATTAATATTTGTCTCAACAGTTTATTTTATTTCAAGCTATTTTGCATCGAAAAAATTAGGCATGGAAGTAATTATGCAACTGAAATTAGGAGTTTTTAGGAGCTCTATTATTACTATTTTTGGCCCCATCATTTCAGCCGCTTGGTACTTTTTATCTTATCCGGGTTACAATAAGTTCTTATTTTTAATACCTACCGTTTTAAGCGCTGCCTATTATGGAAGGTCTTTATTTATTTTCTTCGGGAATTTAAAGGATGCCAATTATGGTGCCGATTACTCATCATACAGTCAAAATAGGATGGTTCCCGGAATGAAAAGGGAAGATGTAAAGCCCGAAAAGCCTGCCGAGCAACCAATTAAAGATGGAAAAATTGTAGTGGAAAAACGGCAAGAAATGCAGGATTTGCGGATAGAGCAAACAGGGGAGGAAAAAAAGCAAAGTATAAACGCTGAAGAATCGAATAAAAAAGATGAACAAGATGACGATAATAGCCCAAAAGTAACTCATTCATATTAAAAATATTTCTCTTTTCAAGCAAGCGCCAATATTTCAATAATCCAAAATTATGGGATTTTTTTTTATCTAGAGTCTTGTTAATTCGCCTATAAATTTTGTCTCTTATTTTAGTTATTCTTGGATTAAGTTTGATTTTAGTTTTATTAAGCTAAAGTATGACTTAAAAAAATAGTAATTAAAACGAAAGGAGGAAAAGTGAAACTTTTTCTTAAAAGAAAAGCTGGTTATGCGATAGCAACCATTGCGGGACTGGCACTACTTAGCGGCAACATTTTTGCGGCTAAATGGTCAGCAGGGAATGACACCACGGGTGCTAATTCCGAAAACGATGCAATTATTAATGTCAAGAATGATGCAAAAATCGAGAACGAAAATCGAACTGACGTTGATAATAACGCAAGAGTGAAAGCAAACACGGGCGACAATGAAGCAAACTACAACACAGGGAGCGGCACAGTGAGATCGGGAGATATTGATCTTGCTTTTGACATTGCCACCATGATTGGATTTGAAGACATGGATATGGATATGGGCGGCGGAACGTGGTCTATTAGTGTTGGTAACAAAACAACCGGTTATAATTCTGACAATGATGCGAAAGTTAAGATCAGTAATAAATTCAAGTTGAAGAATGAAAACAAGACTGACATTGATAATTACATCAATGCCTGCTTGAACACGGGCGACAACGAAGCCAACTACAATACCGGAAATGGTTCGATAACTAGCGGCGATATTGATTTTGAAACTAAGCTAAAAAGCCAAGTAGATTTGGGTTCCGGTGGTCCATTGGCAATGCCTAAAATGGGTGATATTTCGGCAGGCAACAACAAGACAGGGGCAAATTCGGAGAATGACGCAATAGTCAACTTAACAAACAAGATGACTATTGAGAATGAAAACAAAACAAACATTGATAACAAGATTTGCATCAACGCAAACACCGGCGACAACGAAGCCAACTATAACACCGGCAATGGTTCCGTAACTAGTGGTGACATCAGCGGCAGTGTTGCTGTCACAAATACCGTAAAGTAACGTTTAAAGGTTGTTTGGAGGGGCTTACCCTAGGTGTAAGCCCCTCCAAAATGCGGAGATAAAAATGAAAAAAAGTTTAAATATAATTATATATAAGATGACAGCAACGGTTAGCATTTTTTTGATGATTTTTGTAAATTCCGGATTGGCTATTGCCGAAGTAACGACAGAGGTTCCAACTCCAACTCCAACTCCGGCAGCAGTTAATGCGGAATCTATCGAGAAGAAAGATGTGGTGACGGTTACGCCGACTCCAACGCCCGTTCCCGTGATCGAGGTTTCGAATGTTCAACCCGAACAAAAAAAAGAATGCGGCACCATTGGGGTAACGGGTAACATCGGAGATGTTGGCAATAAAAGTGAAATAAAAATCGATCAAAGTAATCAAAATGTAACTGATACCGATATTGGTGCGGGAATTATATCCGGAAAAAATGATGCCGATTATAACTCCGGCAATGGTATCGTTGGCGCCGGTAATGTACAGGGTTCGGTAAATTTAATTAATTCAGACAGCAGCAATATCGAGGGACCCGTACAAACCGGAGTACTTGCTACAAAAGACTTAACGGGGACGTTAAGCATCGGCGACCTCTTGACCTATTTGGATGCCAATTCTAAAAATTCTACCACGGGTCAAAATTCAGAAAATACAGCGCTTGTCGATTTAATAAATACGGTAATTTTTAAAGACAATTTTTCAAACAGTATTAATAATAATTTGCCAATAAACATAGATACCGGCAACAATTCCGCAAGCTACAACACCGGCAACGGAGCAATAGTAAGCGGAGATGTGGACTTGGCGGCAAATATTCTAAACCTAATTAATAGCTCGTTTGTCGGTAAAGTAACTGTTGGCATGTTAAATATTTTTGGAAATTACTTAGGCGATATTTTGTTGCCTAAGAGCAATGATCCAAGTAACTCCGGAGGGATAGTTGCTGTTTCCGCCGGAAATAGCAATACCGGCCAAAATTCCGATAATGCTGCAATTGCTGAGGATACTTACAAATATATTTTTGTGAGTAGTCAAACAAACTCAATTCAAAATACCTTACCGGTTAATATAAATACGGGCAACAATAATGCCGATTATAACACCGGAAACGGCAGCGTCCAATCCGGCAGTATTAATGTAAAGTCCAACACGGCATCCATCATTGGAGCCATTTTCGATGGCAGTAAATGGTATTTGCTTTTAATAAATGTTTTAGGTGATTGGTTCGGCGGAAGCGAAGCGGCTAATAATCAAAACGTTGTTTCGGGCAGAGACGGAGAGAACTCGGATATTGCTGCAAGCAACGATAACACCGGCCAAAATTCCGACAACACCGCTGTGTCAAGTACCAAAAATGATATCGAAATAAAAGATAATTCTCAAAACGCAATCGAAAATAATATGCCCGTTAACATTAACACCGGCAATAATAACGCCAACTACAACACCGGAAACGGCAGCGTCAAATCGGGCGATGTTAACTTAATCATTAATTTCATTAATTTCATTAATTCTCAAATAAAAGCTAAAGATATTGGAGTATTGTTCGTGAATATATTTGGTAATTGGAAGGGGAGTGTCAAATATGAGGACAAGAGGGTTGTGAAGGTGGATACTGCGCAAAATAGCTCTCAAAAAATTACCATAGAGCAGTCCGTTCCGGGAAGCAGTGTTGATGTTGGTGAAAATAAATTAGCTTTGAGTGTCAAAAACGATAGTTCTGTTAATTCGGAAAATAATGTGACAGTCACGGAAAAATCAGAGGTAAAGTCGGGCAACAATTCTTCGGAAGTAGCGTCATTTAATAACGCCCTTGATGATAAAGGCGGCAATAATAATTCCCAGCCTGTTTTAGCGGGACTAAGTTTGTCATCCGTCTTGGCTTTAATAATAATTTTGGCGATCGCTTATCAAATAATATTAAATAAAAGGTTTATTAAAAGGGGAAAAAGATGAAAAAGACTATATTCTTCATGTTCGGGCTGTGTATGTTGTTTTTTGCTTCCGGAGCGAGGGCTGAGTCTGTTATCAATTCCAATACCGGTGCTGATAGTAAGAATAGGACGGAAATAAATTTAGAAAATTCCTTTTCTGTCGAGAATGATAATCAAGCAACGGTAGATAACTATAGCCGAATAGAAGTTAATACCGGCGACAATGAAGCAGAGAGTAGCACCGGCAACGGATCTGTTACCTCGGGAGATATCATTATAAAAGAATCGATATCAAATGAAATCGAAAACGAATTTCAGGTTTCCCAGTCGCCAACTCCAAGTCCAACTGTTGTTCCAACTCCTACGCCTGCCATAATTGAGGGAGGTGTTGGCGGTGCTCCAGAAACTCTTGCCACGATTGAAGCTGGTGTTGGAGGTTTGCCGGATCAATTACCAGGCGTGGGAAGTCAAGTGGGATTATTGTCACTTCTTGCATCGTTCGCGGGCACAATGGTTTACGCAATTCACCGATACAAAAAACTAGCTTAAGTTACGACGAATAAATCAGGGGCAATCTATTATGTATTTTGCTCTTGATTTATTTTGTAATTTATGATATAATCACTCGATTTATTGAAATTGAAATAATAATAAAAGGGAGAAAAGCAATGAAAAAAGCCGTGATGGTTTTGGTTGTTTTGTTTTTTCTTGGGGCACCTGCCTATGCATGTGACGGAAATTCTAAGAATTTTGACTGTCAGATGAGAAAAGTAGCAGAAGAGAAAACAGAAAACATTAAAGACAGAAATTATGAATTCAAAAAGGCCATAAAGAACAAGAACTTACTTAAGAAAGAGTGTGATAATAATTTTAAATGTGTTATGCGGGATGCCGTCTTTGAGAAAAAAGAGACGACAAGCGCTATAATGCAAGAATTTAAGGAAGACAAGAAAGAGGTCAAGGAATGCAGGTTTGAAGACAAGGAAAAGTGCAGTAAGGATAAACGTCATGACTGCGATAAAAGGGAAAAGTGTGACAAAGTCGAGCGCCATGAATGCAATTGCCGTTGTGGCAAGGGTGGCTCAAAACCAACTCCAACTACAATTCCGGTTTCCACACCTTCGCCAATTCCGACAGTAGAAGTTGGTCATACGCCAACTCCAAGTCCAACTATTCAGGCAGGTGTTGGCGGCGCTAATCCGGAAAATTTTTCAACGCCTACAGTGTTGCCAAGAGCAGGATCTGATATGTTATTCTTTGTTTTGTCAACTTTGCTTACAGGTGCGGTTGCAATGCATTACAGATTTAAGCTTAAACGGTCTTAGAATAATAAGCAAATAGCAATAAACAATAAACATAAAAAGTCCGGACTGTCCATTGTGGACAAGTGCCGGACTTTTTTTAATTTCATGCAACAATTATGTTTTGGAATTATCATTTGGTGACGATTATTTCTTTATTCTCTTAAGTCTCTAAATTTTTTTGCTTGACAAAAAAAGACTCTTAAGTCTATTATGCTTATGTCTCTTTGATGAAAGGAGATTTTAAAACAAAAAACAAACATAAAAATATAAACCTAAAAAAACTAAATTTTCCTTCTATGGTGCCTAAAAAGCGGCATTTGGTGCTATGGAAACTGTCAAGCCGTTAGTTTTGGTATTATTTAATTCGTGGAGGGATTATCCATTTTATATATAAAAAATAACTAATAATTGGAGGGTAAGGAGGAAGAAGTGAAGCAAAGGTTAAAGAAAGGAATTGCATATTCCGTGGCGGCACTCCTGAGTTTGCAGATGTTGACTTTGTCGGTAATCGCTTTTCCACAAGCCGCATTGGCTGAGGGGGGAAAGTATTTAAAGATTAATGACTCGGTTACGGAAGAAACTCAGGTTTTAGCGCCAAACGAACAAAGCGAGAAAATAGCTGTGCAATTATGGCAAAATGATGGCGGGGAAGATAGTGTCTATACGGCAACAGAAAAGGTGCAGTTAACATTGACATCAAGTTCAGCAACCGGCTTATTTTCGGCAACAGAAGAATGGGAGGATGACAATGACATCACCATCGCTACTACGAGAACTCAAGCCAGTTTTTATTACAAAGACACAACTCCGGGCGTTCACGTTATAACCGTTTCGGATTCGGATGAGGTTAGTGTTTTTGGGAGCGTAACTTATAGTATTACGGTACTCGACAGATTTTGACAAGATCGATTGGGAAAACGTTGAAGCAGATGATATAAAATATAATGTTCAAATTGAAAATGTGGAAACAAACGCAATTGTTTTCGCCATGGATAATCTAGTTATTTCTGAGACTTCGGTTGGATTACTTACTGACGGAAGCTACGAAATAAAAGTTGAGAGTTATGTCCTGTCCGGTGGAGTTACCTATAATTTAGGTGAAGATAAAGTTGGCGTAACCGTTGATAATACGGCACCGATTGCTGTTCAAAATTTTGAAGTAAAAAACAACCAGGTCGCCCCTATTGGCGGTTCTGTAGTAATGACATGGAGTTTAAACGACACGGACACATCCTTAGATAGTTATATCGTTGGTTGGGAAGCACTAGATGAAGATGGTTTAATTGTTTCCGGATTCAGAGAAGTTAAGGGAACGGAAAATTCCTTAACAGTTGAAGGGCTGGTTAATGGTTATAATTATTCCTTTGCAATTGTAGCTGTCGATATGGCTGGAAACTTTAGTCCGGAATCTGAAGGAGTAGGATTAGTAGTTGCAGACATTATGGGTCCGAATCCGGTTACAACTTTACCGGCTGCAATTAATTTAAAGAATTTCCCCTCTATCGATTTTCAGATTATTTCCAACGAGCCGTTAAATTCTGATAAAATTGAAGTTCAGATTAAGGACGACGGCGGCAATAATTATGGACCGGTTATTACCCTCGATCAAATAATTGGAATTGATGAGGACGGCAACGAAGTTCTAACCGATGTCTATGAAGCTTCCAGTTTCCCAAATTTTTTAAAGGTTGAGGGCGATTTTACTTTTAATTTCACCGCCATTGACCTTGCCGAAAATGAAACCGAAACAAGTATTAAAGTTAAGGTTGACACGTTAGCTCCGTCTTATCTTACAAATCTAAAGAAAACCATGCTGCCGAATGGCGTAAAGTTTTCGTGGGACCCGTTAGCTGACGGACAAAAAGTAAATATCTATAAAAATGATATGCTAATTGCAGCAGTGGGCGGCTATTTCTTCGATGATACTGATTTGATAAAAGGACAGAATTATACTTACTCCTTTGTTGTTGTTGACGAAAATGGTAATGGGTCCGTACCGGTTGGCGCCATTGTCAACTTGGACAATGCAGTTTCGAACCAGAACAATAGTGCCGTAATAGCTGCAGCTGCAGTTTCTGCTCCGGTTTTAACTACCGAAGCCCCGGTTATTACCAGCAGCACCAGCGAAAAGAAAGATGAAGTTAAGGGCGATCAATCATCAAAAGAAATCGCCGGAAATAAAGATGAGAATAAAGACGACAGCTTAAAAGACGACTCTTCGAAGGTCGGAACAATAATCCTAATTATTTTTCTTGCCGCGCTAACTTATCTTTATTACAGGAAAAGATTGGAATTTGCGGAAAATACCAAAGCGGCAGTAAAACCAAAAACAGCCGGCGCTTCCGCTAAGCCAAAAAACGGTAATTCAAAAAAGAAATAATTGAAATTTTCGGTCAAAGCGCTTAGGATAGTTAATATGGAATCTAAGCGCTTTGTATCACCAGAAAAAACTTTAGCCGAAATTGGTATCGATAAAAAAAGTACAGTTATCGATTTCGGGTCAGGCTCCGGTCATTGGACTATAGCCGCCGCTAAAAATTTAGGGCCTTCGGGAAAAGTATATGCAGTAGATAGCAACGAAGAATTATTAAAAAGACTAAATAGTTTTGCGATGCTTCGGGGTCATGGCAATGTCATAACTAAATTTACAAATCTGTTAACATTTGACCAAAAAGACATTTCAC
Source organism: candidate division CPR2 bacterium GW2011_GWC2_39_10 (assembly GCA_000993275.1). GTDB lineage: Bacteria > Patescibacteriota > CPR2 > CPR2 > CPR2 > GWC2-39-10. The sequence continues at coordinate 54,600 of LBVV01000004.1, forward strand.
TTGCCGACCTCTCGATACTTGCTAACACCCTATCTTTTTTTAAGACGAAAGAAGTCATAATAAAAAAAGCCTTTGAAATGACAAAAGAAAAAGGAAGGCTGTTGGTGGTGGAATGGGAAAAACATGATTATGGTTTTGGTCCGGCCGGAAATCATAGACTAGGAAAAAAAGAGTTGTTGGATTTAGCTAAAGGAGCCGGTTTTAATTTACTTGGCGAGGTCTCGGCCGGCCATTATCATTATGCAATTGTTTTTGAAAAACCATAAGCCTACTCCCTCAGGACTATCATTCCGGACTTGATCCGGAATCCATAAGCTACGGAAAATGGTTTTACAAAGGGACTCTGAAGCGAGTTCAGAATGACGAAATATTAACTGTAAAGGAGAAGAATGAAAAACTATTGGAATCATTTTGTTAAATTTCTTACTACTTATATTTCGGTGAAACATCTTTTTGCGGTGCCAAGGGATATGGTTTTTCTATATGTATTGCTTGCGGTTTCCGGAGTTTTGTTTATTTTTGGTTTGGCAGTCAAATTTATTCTGTCAAGAAAATTTAAAGATAAGGTTTATAAAAAATATTTACAGTTCTTTTTTAAGTGGCCAATGGTATTATCAGTTTTTGGTTTCTTCTTTGCATTTTTTGCCTACGAAGGTGCAGTTTATTTGGGGTATAGGATTTGGATTTACTGCTGGATAATTGCCATCATTTCTTGGATCATTTATTCTATCGTTAAAGTGCGCCCAAATATCGCAAAAGACCTAGAAAGCCATAAAAAGAAAAAAGAAAAAGAAAAGTGGATGAGGAAGTAGATAGGTTAATAGGCGGATGGGTAAATGGGTTTATGGGTGTCATTGCGAAAGAGTCCGGCAGCTGCCGGACGATTGTGTCAATCTCATCACATCACCGTAATTCCCGCCACTTCTCTGTCATTCCCGCCTGTCTCGTTTGGCACTCACCAAGACGGGCGGAGGCGGGAATCCAGTCAGGAAAATATCAAATCATCCAAGATAAAGGGGAGCTAGGAAATAGAAGATAATTTTCAAATTGTTGCCCGAGAGAAGCATGGCTAGATCGCGAAGTAATTTTTAGGAGTAATAATGAAGGTATTAGGGATTTCCGGAAGCCCAAGAGATAAAAATACAAGCTATATGCTAAAGACAGTTTTGAACGCAACGGGCCAGGATACAGAATTAATTTTGCTAAAAGATCTGGATATTAAACCTTGTAAAGCTTGTACTTATTGCAGAAAAAATCATTGTTGTACCACTGGGGATGACATGCAAAAACTTTACCCGAAAATTAAAGAAGCTGATATATTAATTTTCGGCAGTCCGACTTATATGAGTAATGTTTCTGGAATAATGAAAAATTTTATGGATCGATTCTTGCCATTTTATTTATCCAAAGAAATTGATGGTAAAAGAGTAGCTTTTTTAGCGGTGGGTAATTTTAAAGAAGACTTGGAATTTGATGCGGATGGTAATTGTTTATGGCACAAAGAAGAAGAGGAATCTGTAGCGGGATGCATCCAGGCATTTCGTGCCTTTGGAAATATCTTTTCTTTCAAAGAAATTGGAGAAGTCCATGCTTTGCACGGTGATTCTAAATCTGAAGATAAAGAATTGATATCGCTAGGTAATAAAATTGGTAAGCTATGATGAACTTTCTTAGCAATTAGAAAATCTTTAATAAATCATTTATGAATTTGAGTTTCGACATTCATTTGATATTTGTAATTTGGTATTTGGATTTAAACGTTTAATTTTATTTGAAAATTGAAAATTGTAAATTCATTGCTTGGTTTCTGGGCGATAATATGTCGTGGAAATTGTTTACAAAAACAGTGTACAAAAACCGTTGACATTCGTACTCAAATAATATAATATTGTTTTGCTGTAATCCTTCATAAGGAGGTTGTGCTTAAGGGTAACCAAGAGTAAAACCCATTTAAAGAGGAATAGAGAAAAATTAAAACATTCCAAAGAGTAAAATCTTTGAATGTTTTTAAATCGTTTGATCGCTGGCGTAAATCGTCAGAAAAAAAACAGCAAGTATCTTGACAGCTTAAGAGTGTTAGGAATTGAACCCCTTCAATTCAAAAGTAATTGTATTTTGTATTTTTTTGTCAGCAGAACTCTGACAAAACATCCGGCAACTGTCGGATTTTTGGAGAGTTTGATCCTGGCTCAGGATGAACGCTGGCGGCGTGCCTAACACATGCAAGTCGTACGGTCCCTTCGGGGACAGTGGCAGACGGGTGAGTAACACGTTGGGACTTACCCCGGAGTGGGGAATAACCTGCCGAAAGGTGGGCTAATACCGCATAATATCGCAAGATTAAAGCAGTAATGCGCTCTGGGATGGCCCTGCGGCCTATCAGCTAGTTGGTAAGGTAATGGCTTACCAAGGCTAAGACGGGTAGCTGGTCTGAGAGGATGGTCAGCCACACTGGAACTGAGACACGGTCCAGACTCCTACGGGAGGCAGCAGTGAGGAATTTTCCGCAATGGACGAAAGTCTGACGGAGCGACGCCGCGTGAGGGATGACGGCCTTCGGGTTGTAAA
>LBVV01000005.1 GCA_000993275.1 candidate division CPR2 bacterium GW2011_GWC2_39_10
TAAGTTAAAGTATTTCAACTTTTTTAATAAAAATGAAGCTAAAATAGCCCTTTTTAGCAACACTTTTTAAGCATTATGCCCATTCCGGACATTCCTTTAGAAATTACAATCAGTTGATCCGGAATCTATTCTTTATGGATTCCAAATCCCTCCAACCGCCAGAGGCGGTCAGGAAGGCGGGCAGGCAAGTTTGGAATGACACAGTGCACGTAAATTTGACAAATAAGCACTGTAGTTTTATAATTTAAGCATAATCAAGGGACATAAACATGGAGTCCTGATTAGTTTCACGAAAAATTAAAAAAGCGTTTGATTTGGGAGTAATGTCGCCCAAAAAGCTGCCGGAAGAACCCGTTATTGGTCATTCTGAATTTAGTTCAGAATCTCTTCCTTAATACAGATAGAGATCCTGAAACAAGTTCAGAGCCTGCCCTCAACTTGATTGGGGGATGACGAATCAACACAGTAGAACCGGACGGGTAAGCCCGTAAAAGCCTTAACGAAGGGGCCAAATTTATGTTGGCAAACAAGGTGGTACCGCGGATTTAGATTCGTCCTTAAGAAAAGGGGCGTTTTTTATTTATTATCAAACAAATAGTTTGATTAACCATCAAAGAAAAATTAAAAGTAATGGCTAATGTGCTGCTATGCCATTATGCTAATGCCCTCATGAGGAGTTTTTATGGCTGAACTAGAAAAAAGATTCGATCTCGCCCAGGAACAAAAGATTTATGAAGAATGGGAAAAGGGCGGATATTTTAAACCTGAAATAAATAATGATAAAGATAAGGGCGAATATTGCATAATCATGCCGCCCCCAAATGCCAACGGCAATCTTCATCTAGGGCACGCCTTAATGGTAGCCGTGGAAGATATTTTGATCCGATACAACCGGATGCTCGGCAAAAAAACGTTATGGCTGCCGGGCGCTGACCATGCCGGTTTTGAAACCTGGGTTGTATTCGAAAAAGTATTACAAAAACAAGGAAAATCCAAATTTGATTTTGATCGGGATGATCTTTATAAACAAATTTGGGATTTCACCCAAAACAACAAGGAAGTTATGGTTAGCCAACTAAAATCACTTGGCTCTTCATGCGATTGGAGCAGGGAAAAGTTTACTCTGGATAAAGATATTGTAAAAACCGTCTATAAAATATTTAAAAAAATGCATGACGAGGGGCTCATTTACCGCGGAAACCGAATTGTAAACTGGGATCCGTATCACCAGACGGGTTTTTCAGACTTGGAAATTAATCACGTTGAAAGAAAAACCAACCTTACTTATATAAGATATCCAATAAAAGGCAGGGAAGACTTTATTACGGTCGCCACAACCAGACCGGAAACAATGCTTGGCGACACGGCCGTAGCTGTAAATCCAAATGACATACGATACAAGAATTTAATCGGTGAAATTGCTGTTTTGCCCATTTTAAATAGGGAAATTCCAATAATTGCAGACGAAGCAGTTGAAATGGGGTTTGGTACCGGCGCTGTCAAAATTACGCCGGCGCACGATAATTTAGACTTTGAAATTGGGGAAAGACATAATTTGCCAGCCATCCAGGTAATTGATAAGTTTGCCAAAATGACGGCGGAGGCAGGCAACGATTTTGAAGGACTAAAAGTAAAAGAAGCCAGAACCAAAGTATTGGATAAACTGGAAGAGCTGAAACTAATAGAAAAAGTAGAAGAAATTACACATAACGCCTCTGTCTGCTATAAATGCGGGCGGGATATAGAGCCTTTAATTACCGAGCAATGGTTTATAAGGGTAAAGGATTTAGCCAAAAGCGCTATTGAAGCCGTGGAAAATGGAGACACCAAATTTGTTACTGCGCGCTACGAAAAAATATTCTTTAATTGGATGGAAAACTTAAAGGACTGGAATATTTCCCGCCAAATTGTTTGGGGTATCAGAATTCCCGCATGGTTCTGCGAGTGCGGCGAAATCATGGTAACCGATGGCGAAGTACCAAAGAAATGCCCTAAATGCGGCTCGCCAAAGCTTACACAGGATCCGGATACTTTTGACACATGGTTTTCTTCGGCCCAATGGCCTTATGCCACGCTTGGCTATCCCGACGGCAAGGATTATCAGGATTTTTATCCAACGGATGTTATGGAAACAGCCTGGGATATTTTAATTTTTTGGGTAGCCAGAATGATTATGATGGGCATTTATACAACAGGCAAGGAGCCGTTTAAAACCGTCTATATTCACGGCCTGATACGTGATAAAAAAGGCGCTAAGATGAGCAAGTCTAAGGGAAACGTGGTAAACCCAATGGATTTAATAGAAAAATACGGATCTGATGCCCTAAGATTAAGCTTAATCATGGGTAATGCTCCCGGAAATGATTTGAATTTCATGGAGGAAAAAATAATCGGTTCCCGAAATTTCGTAACCAAATTATGGAACATAGCCAGATTTATACAAATGAATACTGAAGAAGTTAATAATGTTTCACATGAAACATTTACTATTGCCGATAACTGGATTAATAGCGAATTAAACTCAACACTAAAGCTAGTCACGAAAAATATAGATACATATAATTTAAATCTCGCAATTGAAGAACTTTATGATTTTGTCTGGTCTAAATTTGCAGCTATATATATAGAAAGTGCTAAATTCTACCTAAATAACGGGATAAATAAAGATAACGTAAGTTTTACACTAAGAAGCGTGTTTAGGCACGTTATAAAAGCTCTGCACCCATTTATGCCGTTTGTGACGGAAGAAATTTGGCAGAACTTAAAACTATCGGACAAAATGTTAATTGTTGAAGACTGGCCGAATAATAATCAAGTGGAAACAAATGAAGCAGCAATCAAGAAATTTAATGGCGTTATAGCCGTAATCAGCGATATCCGAAATAAAAATATGGACCCAAGCGATTCATACACTATAGACAATAGTGAATTTTCTGAAGAAGAAATCAACTTAATTATGTCTCAAGTTAAAATTCGTGAAATTAAGCATTAAAAAATTGTTTCATGTGAAACAATTTAAAAGTAAATTTACTTATTTGGAGACAAGTGTCATAATTAGTCTATGAGCAAACTTCAAACGTCAATTTACACCGCAATTATTGTTATTTTTTCAGTTGTAACATCGCTATTCATTTTGAAGGCTCCTCAAATACTTGAGCCTAGGCGCGTACTATATATCAATAATACAACAGCCTTATTCAATGATGGAAATTTTGAGGAAGGCTTATTTAACCTCAAAAAAGCCGAGTTTATAAAAAAAGATGATAAAACAAACCTTCTTCACGGAATGTACAGCTTTAATAGCGAAGATTACAGCGACGCACTACCGTATTTAGATGATTTATCTTCAAAAAACGCAATTTATTGGTCCGGCACCTCTTACTTAAAACTTTTACAAGGCGATAAAGCTGCGTCTAAATTCGAAAAGTTAATTGAAAGTGAAGATAAAGAATCCTATAGAGAAAATTTGCTTCAGGCATATTTACTGGACGGAAAACTGGATAAAGCCGTTAAATTTTCAAGAGAATCTAATAAAATATACAAAAATAACTCATCCTTTTTAAGGGTTATGAACTTTTTTACACTAAGTAGCGTAAATATCCAAAAACAAGCCCTCTTTTATCTAGAAAACGCCAATTGGCTGTTACAGAATAACTATTATAAGTCTGCCATTAATATGTCAAACAAGGCGCTAATATTGTTTCCCCAATATCGGGATGCTTATTTGGTAAAAGGGGACGCCGAGCTATCCTCGGACAATAACGACTCGGCCATAAATAATTTTAATAAAGCAATAAAAATTGATCCGGCCTATTATTTTTCCTATTTAAAATTAGCCGAGGCATTGCAAAAAACCGGCGACATCCAAGGCAAGGAAGATGCCCTAGAAAAAGCTCGCCTATTTGGCTATAAAGATTAGCTACTTATGAATAAACTGAATGATGTGCAACGTAACGATAGCTACTCCAAAGAAAGTTCTTGTATATATTCTCCAAATTCTACCATTTAAGCTTTTAACAGAAAATAAATCACTAATCCCATCAATTACCAGAAAAAGAGCTGCCAGAAAAGCCAAAATATCGATAGTTATAGGATCTAAATAACTGCAGCTCGCATTTATTTTGGATTGTCCCGTAAACTGAATGTAAACAGCAATTAATATCACAACGCAGGAACCAACGATTAGAAAGTTTAATCTCTTTTTGTTATTCATAAGTATATTATAAATTAGTTGCTAGCTATTTTCCATAAGCGATTGACGAAAAGCATCGATTTTCATGGCTTGACATTTGAAGCTTGCCAAAAAGCATCGTTTCCTAATTGAGGTACCCTACTTGCCGACTCCGCCGAAGCGGCTGCGAAGGCCGGACGCTAAAGCTATGTAGGGCATTTTACGCTTGTTGCGTAAAATGGCGGAGGCGAGAGGATTCCCTTCGACTTCGCTCAGGATAAACTTCTCATCTAACTTATCGTTATGTTTCGTCGAGCCCACCAAAATCACTATAATGGTGAGCTTGCCGAACCATGGCGGAGGCGAGAGGATTCGAACCCCTGATGCCCTTTCGGGCATACCTGATTTCGAGTCAGGCCCATTCAACCAAGCTCTGGCACGCCTCCTAAATTCCACTGATCTAATCTGCTTTTTCCGTCCATGACGGACCAGCCTTGGGCCGGCGAGAGCGGCACCTTTTTAGCCGCCTTGGGTGGCCAACCACTCTAACACCTATCCCGGGCAAGCACTGGTAGCTAATGGCTGATAGCTTATAGTCTCTTAATGTCAAATTGTTTCACATGAAACAATTTGATCTAATTAGCCAAATGCTATCAGCTATAGGCCATGCGTAAAAACAAAGTTTTTCTATGGTATCCCCGGGAGGATTCGAACCTCCGACCTTCGGCTCCGCAAGCCGACGTTCTATCCACTGAACTACGGGGACCAAAATTCTAGCTTATTGTAACTTTTACAATTACAACGCTCAAACTAAAACAAATTCTACCATAAAAAATCAGGAAAGTTTAGATTTTTAGTACCCGAGAGATTTTTTCTAGGAAATCGTGGTTAAAGGATTGCTCGGGAATATGTTTAATTAGGACGCTTCTTAACAAAACGGGGTCAAGGTCATCCGGTATTGAAATTTCTATCGTGTACATATACCTTTTATTAGTTAAAAGCTGTAAAATTCTTTTATTGTTCCCATATGAAATCCCGAACGAGTAAAGATCCGTATAGCTATAGAAACGGTCATTAAACTCTATGCCAACCGTAGTAACATTGCACTGAGTCATTTCTGGAGTTCGGTTTAAATAAACAAAATAAACGATTGCCAACATGGTCGTTACAATAGCCGCAGACCATTGCCTACTCCCGCTACCCCACAAAAAATAAACATTAAGGACAACAAAGAATAAACCAAAAAGTATGTACCAAACTAGACCTCTGTCATAAACATGCTCCTGAACTTCCCAGCTAAGTATCGGCTCTATTTCTTGCGCTTTTTCTTCCGAAGCTTCCATAGTCATCGGATCTTCGTTGTTTTCGCGTCCTATAAATTCTTCTTGTTTATTTTCTTCGTCCATGTATTTATAATATCACCATCAGTTAAAAATAAAATAGGTTTTCCTTAAACGAAGGGGCATTAAATGAAAAAAAAGACAAAATTCAAAATAGTTATGTATTTACTTTCACTTTTAATAGTTTTTTTTATAGGCTATAAGGGCAAGGATTTTTTAAACGGCCGGTTAGCACCGAGCGAAAAAGGGGAGACTAAATCTACCGCCGCCAAGACAGTTACAAAGCCGGACAGCCTGCAAGTTAACCAAATGTATTTTGGGGATGTTTTTTGGGGGAGATACATAAACGATTGGGCAATGGCCAGCGACCTTAAGGAAAAATACCCATTTTCCGGACTAAACACGTTTAACCGAGAAGACTACCAGGCATGGATTGGCAGCTTAAATTGTCCAATTACTGCAAACCAAGTACCATCCGAAACTCAAAACGATCTTTTAATGTTTAATTGCACTCCAAATTATCTGGCCGAAGCCAAAAAATGGTTCAATATTTTTAGTTTGGCCAATAGTCATACCGATAATCAAAATGGCATGGTAGGTTTTACTTCGACTCGAAATTATCTGGATCAAAACGGCATTCAATATTTTGGCCACAATAATAAAGATGTAACAGACGAAATTTGCGAAATAGTTTCAATAAAAAGTAAGGCGCTAACCGGCGCAGTAAATTATGAAAATAAAAATTATGACTTAAAAGATTTTTATGTACCCATCGCCATGTGCGGATATCATAACACCTTTAGCTTGCCCACAGAGGCTCAGCTGGACGAAATTGCCAAATATGTCGATATTTTTCCAACCTTTGTTTATGCCATTCAGGGACCCGAATATCCGATAGAAGCGGACGACCTTCAGAAAGCCTATTTTAGAATGATGATTGATAGGGGAGCCGACGCCGTTATTGGCAAGGGCGCCCATGTAGTTCAAAACACAGAAAGCTATAAGGGGAAGCCCATTATCTATTCAATGGGCAATTTTGTTTACGACCAGCAATTTAGTGAGGACGTAAGGCAGGGGATAGGAGTAAAGGTGAAAATTGATTTAACATATGACGAAAATATGGAAAAATGGCAGCAAATAGCCAGCACCTGCACCAAATTTAAGGATAGTTGCCAGAAAAAAGCAAAGGAGCTTAATTTATCTAAGCCAAAATATACGGTTGCCTACGATATTGTAGCCACCGATAACTCGGCCAAGTTGGCCAAAAAAGCCTCAGACACTGTTCTGGAGAAAATGCTAGAAAGAACCAGGTGGAAACAAACCCTTGCCGGACTAGGGAAAGAAGAAGAATTTTCTAATTAATACCACGGTCATTCCTTAACCGTTTTTAATATTTCTTCAACGGTGGTAAATCCTTGAAGGGCTTTTAAAATCCCGTCCTGCTCCATAGTAAGCATGCCATTTTTCACGGCCGCCGCCTGAATAACGCTTGGTAGAGCTTTACTCATTATTAATTGCTGCATATCTGTTGTAATCTTTAGCATCTCAAAAATACCGATCCGGCTTTTGTATCCAATCCCGTAGCACCTGTCGCAACCCTTACCTTTGTAAAAATGAAGATTTTTAGCCCTCTCCTGATAACTTACCGGCAAGTGGGCAAGAATTTGGCTAACAGCCGCGGCTTCATCAGCATTTAAATTATGGTCGGTGCGGCAAAATGGACAAATTTTTCTAACCAAGCGCTGAGCCACAATTAAATTTATGGCAGAAGAGATAAGAGACATATCGCCAACAAGATCCGTTAGCCTGGCAATAGCCGTGGCAGCGTTATTGGCATGGTAGGTAGTAAGCAAAAGATGGCCGGTTAAAGCAGACTGCAAGGCCGTTTTGGCGGTGTCTAAGTCTCTAATTTCACCGATCATAATGACATCCGGATCTTCGCGAAGCACCGCCCTAAATCTGTCTAAAAAGCTTTCACCGGTATTAAGTTGCGACTGGGACAACCCGGGCAATTCATATTCAACCGGATCCTCTAAAGTAACAATTTTTCTTTCCGGATTATTTAGCTCGTTTAGTAAAGCATACAAGGTGGACGTTTTGCCCGATCCGGTAGGACCCACAACAATCATCATGCCATGAGGTCGAACCAAAATTTCCTTGATTATGGGATAAACCTCGTGGGTAATGCCGAGGTCGGAAAGTTTTAACATAGTAGCGTCGCCTTGAAAAAGTCGCATCACCACTTCCTGACCATGGAGAACCGGTATTGTCTCTACCCTAATGTCAATTTCTTTAATGCCATTTAAGTTGGGGATGGCCTTTAAGTGGCCGTTTTGCGGCCTGTCGGCATCCAGTCGCAAAGCGCTATTTATTATGATTTCCGATATCAAATAGTTATATTTATCTCTTGGGACTCTGGCAATAGGATGCAGCGCTCCGTCAATTCTAAATCTAATATCGGCATAGGTATTTTGAGGTTCAATGTGAACGTCTGATGACTTGGTGGTAATGGCCGCCGTTAAAAGATCGGCCAGCAAAAATTGAATTCCGTCATTTATAAGCAAATCTTTTAATTTTTCAATATTCGTAACTTTATTTACATCAATATCAATTGTTCCCTGATCCACGTGGTCTTTTTCGTAGGTTTTTATAAAATCATATCGATCAATATTTTCCCTGAAACTTTCGGGAGAAATTAAAACAACAACAACATCGTGATCTTCCCTTAAGTTCTTAACAAAGGCGGTTAGTCCTTCTTTATAAGGATCAACTATGCCAAAAAAAAGCTTGCCTTGCTTAATTGCTATTGGCAAAGAGAGATATTTTATGGCGTCTTCTTTAGCTATTATTTTAATATAGTCTTCTTCGGGGATAATTTGCCTAAGGTCGGCGTATTTTATACCAAGTTTTTTGGCTTTATGAAGCGTTTCTAACTCCTCGGAATCACGATAAGCCTTACTTTGTACGCCGTGTGCGTCTCCTGCATATTGGGCATGCAAATCTTGAGTAACACCGCCTGAAGAATAATGAGTATTCTGAGCAGCTGAATCCATATAATGATCCCTCAAGCTGGAAGATGTGTTCCCCGAAGATGGATTGCTTCGTATTTGATGATTTACATTTGAGTTGTCCGACACGCCTAACCCTCCTACATAAAGTATAACCTAAACAAAATTCATTGTAAAACTTCAATAAATTAGGTATAATTGAAGCTGTTATTTTGCAAATAAACAAAATTTTTAAAAAATTTTGTTTACAGAAAGAGATAGTGAAAGCCTGATAGTGTTTATTGATTGATAAACACGAAAAAGCTGCAACAATCTCTGACGAGGAAGGGTGCCAGAGTGGACGAATGGAACGGTCTTGAAAACCGTCGTGGCTGCAAGGTCACCGTGGGTTCGAATCCCACCCCTTCCGCCAAAGAAGTGTTGCTCAAATGTATTATAAATGCGATAAAGTCGTGTATAATGAAGACTTGCTTAAAGCAGATTCACCGGCAAAGTAGTTTTAGAAATAAATTAAAGATTAGCTATTAGCCAAAAGCCGTAGGCTATTAGTGTTTACCTTGGAGAGGTACCCAAGAGGCTGAAGGGGCGGGTTTGCTAAACCTGTAGGGTGACTCACGTTGCCGCGAGGGTTCGAATCCCTCCCTCTCCGCCAGGAAAATTTCATTTTCACCGATAGCTTATAGCTTATGGCTAATGGCTAGTTTTATAAATACCTTTAGGGAGGGTGAGAACCCTCGAAAAAGATGCGAAAAAAGTAGAGCTTTATAAGGCTTTGGCAAATTGGCAATCTTTATAAGGTTTGGTTTATAATAATTAATATGAAGACTAACCGAATAATAACTGTGGCCCTATTTATAATATTAATTTTTATTGGGATCGGTTATTTATTGGCATCAAAGACTGAAAGAATCGATAATGGTGTCTGCAAATTGGAAACTTGCCATGGGATGGATTTTGAGTGTGGCGCAAAACCTGCCACAGTTTGTACGGAAATGTATATGCTGGGCGACAAATGCCTGCAACATGCTGAGTGTCAAATTAAGGAAGGCAGCTGTCAAAAAGTAGAAACCAATGAGTTTAAAGAATGCAAATTGTGCGTTTTGAATTGCGAAAGCACAAATAAGAATGATCCCATTAAAGCCTCCGCGTGTGAAAGCAGCTGTGAGTAACAAAACAACAAGAAACGATAAACAGAAATAAGCCCATCTGTTCACCCTCCCTACCTGTCCAAGAACTTTCATTCCCGTCATCGTCTCCGAGGTCGCTCAGACTCGAGGAGCGAAGGTGGGGATCCAGAAGCTCTAACGTGTAACCAAACTTTCTGGATCCCCGTTTTCACGGGGATGACAGCTAAATAAGAGCGGCTCAGATAGTGTTCTTGCTTTATTCCTTATTCTATATTCCCATTCTTTATACTTTATACCAAATTCTTTATTCTCTTTGCTTACTGTTTACTGATTCCTGTACTAGTCTCTTGCAAAAACCGCCACTACTACTTCTCTTGCGCCGGCTTTCTTTAGCACCTTAACACATTCTTTAATGGTAGATCCGGTGGTTAAAACGTCGTCAACTAAAATGACCTTTTTGGGAACTTCGCCAATTACGGTATAAGCTCCTTCTAAATTTTTCTGCCTGTCTTTCTTTTTTAAATCCATTTGCGGTTTTCGACTCTCTTTTCTTAAACAATCCTTTGTTTTTAAATTACTTTCAAAGGCCAAATGCTTAGCAATTAGAAAGCTTTGATTATATCCCCTTTCTCTAAATCTTTTTTTATCTAAGGGAACCGGCACCAAAACAAAATTCTCCAAATTTGGAAGCAATTTTATTTTTTCGGCCATCACTTGCGCCAATTCCTTTTTACCGCGAAATTTTAAATTCCAAACTATGTTTTTTACCGGACCTTCGCGGTAATAACAATAAGCAACGCCGTTTTTTACCCTAAATTCCTTCCGGCACTTGTCGCATACTCTTTTATCCATTATACGACCGCAAAAAAGACATTTTTTATCTGACACCAAAATAATTTCTTTTTCACACTTTTCGCATAAAAAAGTATCAATCTTTCCACAGCTAACGCATCGCTTGGGATACAAAAAATCCTTTAACAAGGGCCAAATTTTATATCCTAAATAGTATTTATTTTCTTGCTTTTTCCCTTCGAATTTCATATAATTATATTAACTAAGCATTAAAGGTAAGTCTAGGAGGGAATATTATGGCCAATTCGCCGATATCTAAAATTAAGGAAAATGGAGACGTTCTGGAAAACAGTGATTTTTTTCAAAGCGTTCTTGAAGAAACAGTCGGCGAGGACTGGATGGAAGAAGCAGAAGGTCAGCTTGCGGTTGACGTCTACCAAACCAAGGACGAGCTAATTATTAAAGCCCCGATTGCCGGCGTAAAGCCCGAAGATATTGATATTGCCATAACCGACGACGTTGTAACGGTTAAGGGTCATCGTTCGGATACCAAAGAGGTGGAAAGCGAGCATTATTTTGCTCAGGAATGTTATTGGGGAGCTTTTTCCAGGTCAGTTATCCTTCCGGTTTCTACTGTAGCAGACAAAGCCCAAGCCTCCTTTAAAAACGGCATTCTTTCTATCAGAATTCCAAAAGCAGACCAAGCAAAAGTGAGGAAAATCCAAATAACAGCAGAATAAGACAGAAATCAGTAACCAGAAAACACCTAAAAAATAACTTCTTCAATTGATAATTGAAAATTAAATCGGCAATTAACCACCGCGCCCTGACCGCATGAAAACACTTTGTGTTATTTTAGTTATTTGCTTATCGTTTTTTATCCCCATTCTTGGGGCTTTATTCATTATTCTTGATTCAACTGCCTTACTCCCAAAGACTAGAATAAGGCGAAAAACTATATTTAGACTTCTTTCAAAACCCCCCCATTTTTACTACTCTATACTAAATTCCTTATTCTTTTTTTGTCATTCCTGTTTTCGACTCTGAGGTCTAGCGACTTTGTTGCTTACCTCGTGCTGACTCTCGAAGCGCGCAGGTAGTAATGTTATGACAGAAAAGGGTTAAGGGTTTGATATTAAAAAACCGCACTTCAGAGGCTTTTTTTGTTTCCTGTTTCCTGTTTACTGTTTCCTGATAATGGTTTATTATTTATCTATGAGGGTAACAAAACTTCTAATTATTTCATTTGCTTCTTTGTTTTTTGTTTTTTTGTCAACCAGTAAAGCTTTGGCAGAGAAAACGGTTACCATTATTGCCTGCCCAACAGGATTAGATAATACTAATTTAAGCCTCTATTCCGCAGAAATTAATTATGGCGACGGAAGTAAAAGAACAATTGTAGACATGGATCAAAACATCGCAGATTGCCCAGAAGGTTTTGGCTATGAGAAAGAAATTAAATTGCCGGATAAAGTTTATGGTAACGACACCTACTCTTATGCAATCAAGATATCACAAAATGGTCAAGAGATCAGCACTTCCAGTAACGCTATGGGTTCATTTAAGGCTAACGATATAGAAGATGGCAAAGTCTTAACAATAAAATTTACAGTGGGTACGGTTGACAAGCCCGCGACAGGAAAAATCACATCAGAACCACCCACCGAAGGCACACCTTCTGATGAAGATGTTTGCACGATGTTTGGTTGCTTTGGAAAAGAAACTGCTTTAAAAGACTATACAAATGCGGTCTTTACTTGGGCGTTGTGGGCCGCCGCAGTTGCGGCACTGTCAATTTTGGTTTATGCTGGATTTATGTACATGACAAGCGGCGGAAATCCGGACTCCATTACCAATGCCAAGGGCTGGATATTCAGCGCCCTTTCCAGCGTCGCCCTGCTTGCCCTAGCTAAATTAATATTTTCAATATTTGGAATAAAATGGTTCGGATAATGAGACGCGAAATTAATCTATGCCCTAATAGCGCAAATACTTTACTTACGATGAAAAAAATATGCATTACATTTCTAATTCTAGCAGCAATTGCTGTAATCACGGCACCAGCTTATGCCGCCAAGCCCGATCTTGTAAATTCAGATTTGGCAAAAGCAACATATGAAATGATTAATCTTAAGAGCGGAGATGGCACTTTTGCAATAAAAGTTACTCCAAGATCTGGCACTTATCCTAGCTTTACCCTCGGAGATACGTATAGCTTTAGCTTAGCTAAAGAATATGACTATACCAAAACCCCTGTGCCTCTAAGTTGGGACAGAAAGGCGCATGACAACCTGCCGGCACCTGAAATCTTTGGTTATCGTTATGCCTGGTTCTCAAATAATTCTTCCTCCTGGTTCCATCTTATAATTAGCCGCGATAAACCATATCAGCCCATTGCTTTACTGAAGGGAGGATCTGCGCCATATGAAATTATTGATAGCAGCATAGTTGGTGCCACTTTGGCGAATTTTCAACCCCCTTCTAAACCTTATGATGAGCTTTTTAAGGAATATAACAATTCTGGCGGCATATCTGAAGGCAAGGAAAATGTACCGCCTGTTGATGATGGGCTTGGTCAAAATGAGTTTGACGGAATTGATGGCCCCCAAACAGTCCCCGATTCGAGCAGCCCTTCTTTTAATATTCACGAAGAAGTTACGGCCGAAAAAGATCCCTTAAATAGCGTTGACTGTACTGTTGATGGCGGATTAATCGGACTTGTGCTTGGTAATTGCACTACACCTCCCGGGCCTGATCAAGTTAAGGATCTTTTTATAAAAGCTACTCAATTTTTACTCAGTATTGCCGCAATTGTGGCCGTTATTATGATTATCATAAATGCATACAAGCTGATGTCCTCTATGGGCAATGAGGAAATGGCCGGGGCCGGAAAAAGTGGGTTGACAGCAACTATTACAGGACTCATAATAATTATGTTAGCAAAATTTATATTACAAGTTGTAACTTGGGTTCTAGGAGGAGGGTAATCCTTCATGAAAGGAGTTTTATGAAATTATCAAAAGGCATTCTCTATCTGGGAATGATTACGATGCTTCTATCAATTCCGGTGATTGTATCGGCTGTTGATACTGGGATAGTAATGGTGAAATGGAATAATATTTATGATTTCTTGCAATTTATTGTAAAAACAATGCTAAGCATTGCGGCGATAATTGCAGTTATTTTCCTAATAATCGGTGGAGTACGGTATGTGGTTTCCGCCGGCAACACGGATTCGGTTGAAGGAGCTAAAAATACTATTCTTTATGCGGTTATAGGCTTGATTGTCATTATGCTTGCTTGGTTTATTGTAACGGCAGTAGCAAATATATTTGGATCCGATACTGACTCTGGCACTCCATCATCTGGCTCTACTCAAGTCAACTAAATATTAATCATGACTAAAGGCTCCCTCTCGGAGCCTTTTTTTATTTCGCCGGAATTATAACCACTGTTTAAAAAATCAGTAAATTGAATGTCAAATTTACAAATGAACCTCCCTCGTCATTCCCGCCTGTCTCGTTTGGTACTCGCCAAGACGGGCAAAGGCGGGAATCCAGAAGAAATGGATTCCGGCTCGGCGGCCGGAATGACAAGAAAATTTTTTGTTTATTTAAGGAAACTGAAGAAGCTGTTTCATGGCTATTACTGTTTACTGTCTGTCCTTCATAGCTTTTGTTTCCTGTTTAGTAACTGCTCACAACCCCCGCTTTGTCCATTCGGATCCGTACAAGGACGAGTGAAACGAAGTAATCTCCTTGTACACGAAACAAGATTGCCGCACTCTCCGGCGGCTGCCGGATCGCTCGCAATGACAGATTGTGAGCAGTTACCCCGTTTCTTGTTTACTGTTTATTGTTTATTGTTTATTATATTTGTATGAGAGTTTGTAAATCCTTCAAGTTGTTATTAATATCAACCCTATTAATGATCTCTTTTTCGTTATTTTATTCGGTACTAGCAGAGCCATCTATTGCTTATGCGAAAGAGAAAACAACAAATGAATTATTAGACGAAAATTCCGGCAACGTTAGCCCTAACTATTATCAACAAATTGACTATAACCAGGATTGCGAAAATCTTTGGACCAAATATGTCCCCCTTAGTAAAGATTTCTTTTATTGTAAGATAATTGCAACAACTATTGAAATTTCTCGACTATTTGGCGGCCTTGCTGCCTATGGTGTAATGGCAGCCAAGATGTTTGTAAACGGGGTGGTTATTATAGGCGCCGGAGACTTTGAAAAAGGCAATGATATGTACCAAATATGGGACATGACGCGTAATGTTACCAACGGCCTTTTTGGTGCCGCCTTAATTATTATGGCTTTTGCCAACATGTTTAGAGTGGACGTTAAAAATTGGGATATTAAAGTTCTGCTTCCTAAATTTTTAATTACCATTGTGCTTGTAAATTTCAGCTGGTTTATTTGCCGGATGGTTGTTGATTTTGCCAATATGCTTGCCGAATATGCAATTCACATAAACACCAATATAACAGGCAATGCTTTTCTTTCCGGTTTTGATTATCAAAAAATAATTGACCCCGATGCAGGGAGCGTCGTCGGAGGATTTGGAGCGTCGATTCTTACTGCTCTTCTATATTTACTAATATTTATAATAGGTCTTTTCTTGGGGCTTTACCTGATGCTTCTTATGGCCTTTCGAGTTGCTATAATTTGGATATTGGTTATGGTTGCGCCTTTAGCCTTTGGCATGAATTTACTTCCGTTTACCAAAAAAATGAATAGCCAATGGTGGAGTTATTTTTCTAGCTGGGTTTTTATGGGACCTGTTACAGTATTTCTCTTATCTATTGGTGAACGTATTATACTCTCATTTCCCAGTACTGTTGTCATGGGCTCTTTGTGGGTGAGGCCAATTATGGTGGTGGTTATTTTAGCCGCCGCCGTCTCCGTGCCGCAAATGCTGGGCGGTAAGATAATGGGCATGGCATCATCTCAGGTACAAGGGCTTGGCATGAAGGGTAAGAACAGGTTTATGACCGGCGCTGCTGACGGCAAAGGACAAGGCGGATACAATTACTATTCGGGCAGAAACAGAAGAAAAGCGCAAGGCCAAGCCATGAACAAAGTACTAGAAGCTAAACACATTAATAATGCCAAAAGAAGAGCCGTGTATCGCGAAGATCAACTAAAGGGACTGCCCTACTTTACGCGCAAAAAAGAAGAATTAAAATATAAAATAGCCGATCTTAAACCAACGCCCTTTCTTAAGAAAACTGAAGGGGAAAAAGACTATAAAAGTTATCCTAGTATTGGCGCGGCATTTGCGGGGGAATCTGCAGGCTCGTTTAAAGGTGATGACAGGCAATTTTCACAATTTTGGACAAATCAGGAAAGATTTGATTTTGTGAAGCCCGGCATAAATGATGTCAGGCTACAAAATGGCGAGCTAAAACCTATCCTTGCTCTTTTAAAAGAAACTAATGGGGACAGGGAGAAAGCAATGTCAATGTGCGGGGACGAAGCCAATGCAAAAACATTAAGCAGAGGCTTCTATGCGATACAAAACACGGAAAATGATAGTTACAGGGCTGGCGCAGACAGAAAAATAATTGTTAACCACGAAGGCAAAGATGAAGTGTTGTCTTCTGCCGTTGAGAATCTTATCAAAGAAATTAAAATTAAGGGTAGTCCTCCCACTAGCCCAACACCATAGATTTAATTATGTCACTTCAATATAAAGTTCCCGAAAATATCGATATGGAAGATAAAGTTATAGGCTTACTTACGCTTAAGCAGTTTTTGTATATCTTTGCCGCCATTGCGCTTTTTGCCACTTGCTACAGCATCTTTAAACCTAAAAATTTAGCTATTTTTACTTTCACGCTTAGTCCGGCTTTTATGCTGGCGGGCATGATGGCTTTCTTTAGACCAAACGACCGCCCCATGGAATCTTTTTTACTTTCCGCTCTTCAGTTTTTACTTAATGCGCGAAAAAGAATTTGGCGCCGGGAAACAAGCAACATAACGGACATTATTATTAAAAAACCGGAAAAGAAGGAAGAAACACCGCATAAGCAGGTTCCGGCAAGAAGCCAGCTGGAAGTTTTAGCCCGAGTGGTAGACACCGCCGGTTGGGGACAAGAAGGCTTGGATAATACCGGAAGAATTAAAGCGCCCGAATACAATAAGATGCTGGAAAATACCTTGGTTGACCCTCAAGAAGAAACGGATAAGCAAAAAAACGGGCTGACAAAATATATCGAATCTGTAACAGCAAAACACGAGAAGCAAAAGCCTGAACCAACCGTTGGACAAATGACCACCATGGAACCCGAACAGCAAAAGTTTGACTATGAACAAGACGCCATCCAACTTGCCGACTCCGACATAATAAAAATGGCACAAGATTACTCGAAGCACAAAAAGAAGTAAATTTTCAATTATCAATTTTGCAATTTTCAATCAATAATCAATGACTCAATTACAAAACAAATTTGATCTAGAGGATAGAACCGCTAAATTAGGGGAAACTGTTATTGACTTTTGTAGGACTTGCACTCAAGACGTAATTTCAAAACCTCTTATTAGTCAAATAATAAGATCCTCGACAAGTATTGGAGCAAATTATATGGAAGCTAATGGTGCTTGTTCAAAGAAGGATTTTAGAAACAAAATTTTTATATGTAAAAAGGAAGCACAGGAAACGAAGCATTGGTTAAGAATGTTGACAAAATGCTTTCCTGACAAAAAGGAAGAATTACTTGCTATATGGAAAGAAGCTCAGGAATTAACTTTGATATTTCAAAAAATAACGTCCTCAATTGATAATTGATTAATTGAAAATTCAATGAAAATTGCAAAATTGGTAATTGAAAATTAAACTGGCAATTAATCACCGTGACCTAACCTCACAATGGCACTCTCTGTTATTTGCTTATTGTTTATTGTTATTTGAAGAAATCCTTCCTTCGGATTTCTTCCCGTTGTATAATGTACCCACTAAAACGAGCTTGAAAATGTCCTTAAAAAGTCTCAAAATTCAAAATTACAGGACCTACGGCAAAGCAGAGCTGGAGATAGGGGATATTAATATTTTAATTGGCGGCAATACTGAAGGAAAAACTAACCTCTTGGAGGCAATATCTTATCTCACTTTCGGCAAGTCCTTCAGGAGTCATGACAAGGATTTGGTTAAATGGGGTGAAGAATATTTTCGGATAGAAGCGAGGAGAAACGACAATAAAAAAATTGAAATATTCTACAGCCCCGAACCTCCTAAAAAAGTTCTTAAAATTGACAACAAACCCAAAAAACAATCGGAACTTTTTGGCCTTAATTTGGCAGTTGTTTTTACACCGGAGGATATCAACCTAATTGCTTCCTCTCCTGATAAGAAAAGAAGATATTTGGATATGGTTATTTCTCAGGTTGATAAAAAATATCTTTACCATTTAATTGGTTACAAGAAAATTTTAAAGCAGCGAAATTCCCTTCTTTTGCGAATCAGGGAGGGATCCGGAGGCTTAAAAGAATTAGCGGTTTGGTCGGATCAATTAGTCCAAAAGGGTATTTACATAATAAAGAAAAGGTTCGAGTTTTTTGCTGATCTTGAGCCTTTACTCCTTAATTCTTACCAAATTTTTTCCGATGATAACTTATGGCTAAAATACGCACATTCGGTTGATAACAGCGAGGAGTTCTTTAAAAGACGGCTTAAGGAGTTTGAGAGCATAGACATAATAAGCGCCAAAACAACAGTGGGGCCTCACAGGGATGATTTTACTTTTTATTTAAATGATAAAAGTTTGGAAAGCATCGGATCCAGGGGGGAATTTAGAAGTGCGGTTCTGTCCTTAAAACTTTCTGAAATTAAGTATTTGGAAAATAAAACCGAAAATAAGCCCATATTTTTACTTGATGATGTTTTCTCGGAGCTTGACATTAAAAGGAGAGGGGCTTTATATAACTTAATTACGAATTATCAAACAGTAATAACCAGTACGGACTTGGATCATTTAAGCCCGGAGCTGCTAAAAAAAGCCAACCTATTTAAAATAGAGAATCATGAGGTGGTAAGAGAGAAATAGCCCTACCCTTTAGAACAACACCCTCCCCTAACCCCTCCCTGAAGGAGGGGAATAGAAGGGAAAGATGCTTTGCTTGTTTACTGATGGAGGGGGATAGAAGGGAAAAGTTTACTGAGGAGGGGGATAGGGGGGATCGCTGATTTAAGAATAACTAACTAAAATTTTTGTTTTAAAGCCATGTGGAGAAAAATATATAATCCTAAAAAAAGGTACATGTAATCCCCTCTCCTTTTAGGAGAGGGTTAGGGAGAGGTAATTGACAAGTAGAAAAACAACTCTGGCAAGAAACTTAAGGAAAAATCAAACAGACGCGGAAAGAGTTTTGTGGAGCAAGTTACGAGCAAAACAGCTGGACGGAATCAAATTTAGAAGACAGCAACCTATCGGATGCTATATTGTCGACTTTGTTTGTCGCAAAAGACACCTGATCATAGAACTAGATGGTGGACAACATGCAACTGACGTAATTCATGATAAAATAAGAGGAAGTTATCTTGAAAGGCAAGGATTTACGATATTACGATTTTGGAACAATGATGTTTTAAAAAATATCGATGGGGTATTAGAGGTAATTAGAAGGAATGTTTTGAATAATTGTAGCACTAACGAAAATGGGATGAGTGAAGACCCTCCCCTAACCCCTCCCAAAGGGAGGGGAATAGAATAGGAATAGTACCCTTACTGCTCCCTCTCCTCCCATGGAAGGGTATCTTACCCCCTCTCGCGTTTGCGAGAGGTTACAAAAGGGGCTGCTCTGTCTTACCCCCTCTCCTCTTAGGAGAGGGTTGGGGAGAGGTAGGGAGGTAAAAAAAGGAATCAAATGGAAAAAATAGATAAAAAATTATTCGAAAAGAGACTTAGGAAAATGGGCATTAAAAGACAGGTTGATTCTGCTTTGGTTTGCCAAGAGTTTAACGCAGCTGTTAAAAACGTATTGGGCTCAGACGGCGCGAGAAATATTGAGGCGGTATCCTTTAACAAAGGAACATTAAAAGTAAAAACCGCAAGCAGCATTTGGGGTCAAGAACTGTTTTTGAAAAAAGAGAAGCTACTGGCAAATATAGAAGAGGTTAAAGACCTTAAATTATCTTATTAAGAAATTAAGGCTTATCTTAACTGCTAGAGATACCTTACCTCAAACTTACCCGGATCTGAGCCTTTGCTTTTAATCCACTCCAAAGCTTTATTTTTAGAAAATACATTATCACTACCTTTAAGCTGAATATTTAAAACTATGGTTCCATTCCTAAGGACTTCGTAATCCACAGCAAAATCCGCGGCCTCATAAGGCAAAAACTGGATTACAGAGAAATTTGGGTCTGTTCCATCTTCCAAAGTATCCGTTTTTTCGATTAATAGCTCTTTTAAGGCAGGAGTTAGCCTGTTATCGTTGGCAGACTCTGTTGTGAATGAGGATTCGAATTCGTTTCCTTTTCGGCCAGATAGACTAAGAGGTATAATTTTTATCTTGTAGTTTGAGCTGGGTATAAGCGTTAAATTGGGGTCCGACACAAAAACAAGCCTATTTGCCGAAACATTGATTACTCCCTTGGGGTTCACAATATCGTTAATAACAAAAAACTGCTCTGCCTGCTTCTTGGAAATGTTTTTATCGAATATTACGGTTATTGGTAATCCCAGGGAAACGTTTTTAGCGCCATTTGAGGGATCAACGGATTTTACCTTTGGTATTTTGCTTACATTTTTTATATACAATACTGCGGAAATAATAGCAACAACGACTAGTGCACTAATTAACCATCTTACAAGTCTCGGTTTATCAAACCCCATGTCCATATTAATATCTCCCCAATTTCGACCAATTATTCCGACCATAATTCCTATACTGGTTTATTTTAACGACGCCCGAACTCGTATTGCCTTCGATAGTATATAGAGTTCCATCCGGATCGACTTTATAGACAATTCCTACGTGAGTTTTGCCTGATCTGTAAATAACGTCTCCCGGTTGCGGAATATTACTATCTATGTCTAGCATTTGGTGTGGGGAGCGATTGAACTGATTTATAAGGAGGGTTGCGCTGCAGCTTCTTACTCCGGTAGCGCCGGCTTGCTGGTAAACCCAACTGACAAAGCCTGCGCACCAAGGATTCGGACAGCTGCAACCTCCTGACTTTAAATAAACGCATACCGCATCCCCGCCATTTTTTCCAATTTCCCTAACTCCAAGCTGACTCAGGGCAATTTCTACTATTCTTGCTTGTATGCCCTCGAGATTTTCCGGTCCCTGTATATCGCCGGGGTTTGTTACTCCGGAAATAGTGTCGCCGTCATCGCTTACTCCACCTAAACCAAAGATTGCAAAGCCTACAATGATAATGAGCATAAGCGCTAACACAGCGCCTCCCCCATAAATTAAGATGTATTTGCTTGCATATTTCTTAAGGGCTTGCTTTCCAAATTGCCCTAAAGCTTCGGCTGCTTCCCCCTCTTTATTGCCTTCACTCATCTTGTTTCTTAGATCTTTATATCTTTCCCCTCTATCGTTGTTTCTTCTGGAGTCGTCTCCTCCTCCTGAATAATCTTCATCATAGCCGTCACCATAATCACCATCCTCGTAACCGGAATCGTCGAAACCTTCATCATCTTCAAATTCTTCTTGTTGATCCGAAGTTAGGGGGTCGTCTTCTACTATTTGTTTATTTTCTTCTTCGTCCATAATATAAATTATACCTAAATAACTATTTTATTCCAGTTTGGTCGACGAAACATTATCAATAAGCCATCTATCTTTTTTAACCAGCTTTATTTCTACCCTTTCCTTACTTTTTAAATTCATTTCTTTTGGGATTAACACTCTGTCGATGGTAATTTTAACGGTATAAGAATTGTCGTCATTCTTTACTACCGAAGTAGTGTTGTTTGTTATTTTAATTTCGGAGCCCGTTGGTGGACCGTATTCAGCCTGCATCTTCTTTAATGCATCAGCGTTTAATAAATAGTCTTTATATAAAACATCGGTTACTAAAGGTTTTATAGAATCTAAGTATTTTTGACTGCTTTCATCGTCAAAATTACCCCATTTGGCAACAAAAGTGGTTGCCGCATCCTTAACTTTATTTGTAGTAATATAATCCATAACGGTCGAGTAAACGAAAAAGCTGACAACTAAAAGACCTATGCCAATAGATGCCGGTAAAATGTATTTCTTTATGATGTCATTGCCCATTAATCCTCCTTAATTACATAGTCCTAAAGCCGTGTTTTGATCTTTTACAAAAGCAATGGTTACCCGACCTTTGTTGTCGCTTGGATTATCCGTATAAGGATCTGAAGCGCCAATAGCCTTATAAACTTCCGGTGGAGCGCCAAGATTTACACCGTTTTTATCAGTTACCCATACGGCAGGACCAGATTCCTCAACACTTGCAACAACCGCCTTTCCGGTCTCCATACTGGTAATTAATATTTTTTTATGGTCAATTCCAGCTCTCTGTTCCTTAGCTCCCGGGTCATTGGATTTTGTAGGGGCTCTGTGGTATTTGGTTGGCTCCCAGTTCCATCCAAGCCATTGGGCATTAACATACCAGTGCTCCTGGTCCGTTGTATGCGGAGCAAATGCTCCCGGCCCCGCAAAAGTAAGCGGGTTGGAATTTGCCCCAACATAATGTGAGGGGTTGGTTTGGGTTAAATGCTCCTCATGTCCGAGTTTGCCATTAGCATATGGAAGAAGAATGCCATCAACGGAAGAAACAGTCTCTATATTTACGCAAGTTGAAGCTACAACTTCTCCTTCGTCATAATCTCCCGAGGCACCGCCTCCTCCGCTGTCTCCTCCCCCAAAACCAAACGGGGAAGCGGCGGCTACAACAATTAGAAAAAATATTATTAAGAAAAAAATGCAGCCAATTGCTAT
Organism: candidate division CPR2 bacterium GW2011_GWC2_39_10; assembly: GCA_000993275.1. Taxonomy (GTDB): domain Bacteria; phylum Patescibacteriota; class CPR2; order CPR2; family CPR2; genus GWC2-39-10. Next base: position 22,372 of record LBVV01000005.1, read on the forward strand.
AAGCGGCAAAAATCCTTTTTGATTATTTTTCTTCGGCTTCATCCCTAGCCATTTCCTCTAACTGCTTGGGGTTGGTGGTAATTAACATGTCTTCGGAATAGGATGGCACTGTGGCGATGGCAACATGGTTTAAACCGGCAAAGAACAACCCCTCTCCGACTTCAGCATTAAGCAGCAAATATTTTTCAGCTTCCGTTAAATTAAAGGTCTTTGCCACCATATCCACCGCCGCCGGATGTTGCTTGAGTAAAAGCGATAACGATGAATTAGTAACAATGGCCTTGCCGTAAGGAGAACCCAAAAAGTCTTCCACGTCTTGGCTGATGGTGGTAAGCCCCAAATAATATTTTCTGGATCTTTTTGCAATGCTGAATATAAACTGGGCGGAGTCGGGATATTTTAAGAAATACCACGACTCGTCAATAACCAAGATTCTTCTTCTGACATCCGATTTTACTTTATTCCAAATATAGTTAAGGATTATGTACATGGCAATTGGCCGCAGTTCTTCCTCTAAATCTCTGGTAGAAAAAACGATCATTTGTTTATTTAATTCGATATTGGTTTGTTCGTTGAATAGTCCGGCAAAAGAACCCGTGGTAAACTTTCTAATTTGCATGGCCAGTTCTTCGCCGCCGGTAACCGACATTAGAACTTTTTGAAGATCTTCCATGGTAGGCGGTTTTAAATGGTGAGTTGACGGATCGGCCGTAATTCCTTTGGAGGCATATGTTTCAATTAAAGCCTTGTCCATAACATCGTCATCTTTGGCATTCATTTTCCCCAATATTAAGCTCATTAATCCATGAAGCGTAATAACATTGCTTCTTAAAGCGTCTCTCCCTTCTTCCTTGTTGGAAAGAACCGGCAAATCAAAAGGATTAATACGTTTTGGGGAATTTAAGGAAATGCTAAGATAAGAACCGCCAACAGCCTTGCAAAGCTGCTCGTATTCGTTTTCCGGGTCGATTACGATAACTTCCGTCCCAAACATTAAACTGCGTAGAATTTCCAGCTTGACGGCATAAGACTTGCCGGCACCGGACTTAGCAAGCACCACCGAGTTGGCATTTTCCAGCTCAAATCTATCAAAAAGGATAAGACCGTTGTTATGACGGTTAATCCCGTAAAGGATCCCGCTGTTGGAAGTAAGCTCGGAACTTACGAAGGGAAAACAAGTAGACAAAGCGCCGGTGTCCATATTGTGAGTTATCTTTAGCTTGTCTTTAGCCATTGGCAAACAAGAATCGAAGCCCTGTTCCTGCTGCAGATTAGCCTGCTTAACGTAAACCAACTGGGAATTTAAAGCGCTTTCCAGTCTCTTAGTATTTTCTTCCAATTCCTCTTTGGATTTAGCGTAAACAGTAAAATACAAGGCAAAATGAAACAGCTTGGATTCGCCTTTTTGCAGTAAATCTCTTAAAGTTTCTATATCCTCATAGGCGGTTTCTAACTGTGGATCCCTAACCATTCCTTTTTCTGCCTCCATAGCCGCCCTGGATTCTAGCCGTCCAACCTGAGTTTTTAATTTCTTCATCACATCTTGGGTGTTTATCGGATAAATATAAAGAGACGTGTCCATGGTTACATCAAAGTTAACTACCGGGCTTAGCCATTCTGTGTACAAATAGCGAGGATAAGACAAAACAAAAAAGGACCTAATAAAGTAATTGCCAAGCCGGATATAATTGAAAGTTATTTCCATTGCTTCGGGCGCAATAATATCGCGAAGAGTGGTAACCCCTTCACGGTAAATCTGCTGTGCCTCCTTTAAGGAAGCATACGGATCCTCAACTGGTTGTTTTTTAAAAAAAGACATAAGACCTCACTTGATGGAGTACTATACCTATTATAAATACAAAATGGCAAATGGAAAAGTAGAATAATGAATAAAGCCCCAAGAATTAAGTATAGGAATCATGAATTAAGAATTACTGATTTTCAAAACTTTTCAATCTGGTTGCTTTAATGAGCCCGTTAATTAGCTTATGAGAAGTTACTGACAAAGAAGCTGACTTATCGAAATCTTCTTTATTTAAATAACCAACACTAATTTATGACTTTCCTGCCAAGCGATTAAATCGGTAAATTTTGTAATCTTAGTAAAAACGTTTTCATTATTCATTAATTCTAAATTCCCATACTTTATACTTGATTCGTAATTCTTTATTCATTTTTTGCGAAGTCATTGATTATTGATTGAAAATTGCAAAATTGATAATTGAAAATTAAATTAGATTTCTAACTCTTCTGTTCCTTTGTCCCTGGTTGATCCTGAGTGAATAACGTTGTTGGTAATATTTTTAATATCCGTAAGACGCTGATATTGGGCGGTTTCGGGATTATAGCTTTGATAAAATAATTCGATAAGCTCTTGGGTATCTAAAGAAGCACATCGAAGCCCCATGCTGCTTAAATGACCGGAAATTACATCTACTCTTTGAATCAGCTGAAGTCGGTTTCCTTCAAATTCTTCGGCACTCATGGAAGTTGGCTGATTCTGTTTATTTCCCTTTACCTTGTTTATCATTTTACCGGTTGTCTGTGCCATTGGCGGATAAAAAGGAATGACAACATAAAACTGCTTGTCCATAATATTGGCGACTTCTAAAAGCGAATTGATAAAAGCAATGTAATCCTCTGTTTGTGCCCGTAACAGCTCATTTTTTTGCTTTCCTGCCACTTCATTCATTTTGACTAAATAGTCTTTCAAATCCAACCTTCTGGATCTTATTAGAACCTGAATGTCAAAGCTTAGATAATTTAAAAAATTTTGAAAGCTATAAATAATACCGTCTTTTTCTTCTTCGCTTTTTAGGGCAAAGTTGATAGAAGAAACTAAAAGGACCGCCCGGAGGGACCCATCTTTTAAGATAATAACGCCGTCATGAACCTCCGCGATCTCCATGAAGTTTTGAGTACTAGTTTTTTTAGGACTGCTTGCTGCCATGTATTAATTATAAGCGCTAATATCTAAATATCAAATACTAAACAAATCCAAAATCATAATTTCTCAAACGTCTGAACTGCCATCACTCTTAACATTTAAAAATCGGCACCATCTACACCCTATTGTCATCAGACTGTCCGAAAATGTGTGAATTCACTAAATTCGTCATTCTGAACTTGTTTCAGAATCCCTTTGCAGAGCTATTTTCCATAGCTTCTGGATTCCGGATCAAGTCCGGAATGACAGTTCTCGGACAGTCTGATCCAGAAAGCTTGGTCTTTCATCAAAACTACTGGATTCCCGCCTGCGCGGGAATGACGGAGCAAGGGTGTTTCATTTTGAAATTTGATATTAGATATTGTTTAGTATTTCGTGCTTAGAATTTAGATATTAACTACGTAGCGGCATAATAATATAAATATAATCTTTTATTTCAGCAGTTTTCATAATTCCTGGCGTTAATTCGCCGGTTATTTCTAAACTTATTTCTTTCGCGTTCACATTTTGAATGTAATCCATTATAAAACGCCCGTTAAAAGATATTTCTCCTCCTTTACCGGTAACATCGGCATCCAAAAACGATTCATTGCTCCCAACTTGATTTGCTACTACATTAACCTCCAACTTACCCTTCGGATTAATCTTTATAGTCAAGGTATTAGCATTTTCTCTAGCAAATAACACGGCTACCTTCAAAAGGTTTAAAAAATCAGAGGATTTTATATTTGCTTTAGTCTCGGACCCTTCGGGGATTATTTGCCTATAATTTGGATATTGTCCCTCGATAAGCCTGGAAACAAGCTCAACGCCGTCAACTTCGAAGGAAATTTGATTATCACTTAAATAGACATTAATTTCTCCGTCGATATCCGAAATAATTTTTGAAATCTCATTAATCGTTCTTATGGGAACAATAACTGAGAAATCGATACCTAAATCTTTTGAAAGAGTAATATTTTTTTCAGCCAGACGATAACTATCTGTTGCAGCAAAAGTAAGTTTTTTTCCCTCCTTAACAATATAGACGCCGGAAAGAACGGGACGAGAATCGTCCACTGCTGCGGCAAATGACACTAATTTTAGAGCATCCTTAAAAATTTTATTGTCCAAGGACAAGACTTTACTTTCCTTAATATCCGGAATTAATGGAAACTCCTCGGCGGTTATTCCTTTTATTTCCGATTTAAAATTGCCGGCCTTAATATTTAAAGTCAAATCGTTTAACTTTATTTCAACCTTTTCTCCGGGTAAAGAATTTACCAATTCTGTAAAAAGTCGAGCAGGAACGGTTATACTGCCGTTTTCCTCCACTTTCCCCCCTATTTTATATGTGATTCCAATTTCCAGGTTGGTACTTGCAAGCTTTAGTCTGCCATCCTCTGTTGTTATTAAAACATGAGATAAAACCGGTAAAGAATTTTTTGTACTCACAATTCTACCTACAGTGTTTAATGCCTTTGCAAGATTTTCTTTTAAAACATTTACTTTCATTTTTTCCTCTCTTTATTTTTTACACTGTTTTAATTATAAGTTATTTAGTAATTAATAGTAATAGTAGTAGTAAGGTATGTGTACAACAAGGATAAGTTATTTTTTTACCTGTATAAGGGCTAAAAACTAATATGATTGTGTTGATAGAATAAAGGATAAGTATTAAAAAACTGTTAACTTCCTAGGGATAAAATATGGATAAGTTAATTTCCACTTTAAACGAAAATTTATGAGGGTTGTGAACGATTTTCAAAATAATTACCCCCACTTTGTCCAGGGATTTCCCCAAAAAAACAAGGGTTATCCACAGTTTTACACAATAATTAGGTTTTCTTTGCAAGCTAGACGAAAAGTATTATTGATGTTAATTTATGTTTATCTTATTTTTAAAAACCCATTAACCTATTGCCTATTAACCCACCTATGCCATATAAAGGCGTTCTTTGAGTAAATTGATTTCCTGTCTTATGTGCTCGTTTATATCAATTTCCTTTTCTATTTTGTGGCAGCCGTGCATTATGGTTGTATGATCTCTGCCCCCTAATGATTGGGCAATTTTGGGGTAAGAAAGAGCCAACTCCTCTCGCATTAAGTACATGCAAATTTGCCTGGGGGTAACAATATCCTTATCTCTTTTGGGGCCGGTTATTTCGTCCACCTGCAAATCATAAAAGCCGGCAATTTGCTCTATAACTTGCTTTGGTGAAAGAGCCCTTTTTCTTGGGTTTGAAATGATATTTCCCAGAAGTGAGTGCGCAACAGAGACGGACGGAGCTGAGCCGTTAAGTTCGCAGTAAGCCATAATTCGGGTTAAAGCCCCTTCGAGTTCCCTAATATTGTGTTGAACATTCCGGGCAATGTAGTCAATTATATCAAGGGGCATATCAAAACCCCTCGCTTGCGCCTTGCGTTGTAATATGGCAATCCTGGTTTCTAAGTCCGGTGGCTGGATGTCGGCTATCATTCCCCATTCAAATCGAGACCTGAGTCGTTCTTCTAACGTGGGAATAGCCTTGGGCACCCTGTCCGAAGTAAGGATAATCTGTTTATTCGCTTGGTGGAGGGCATTAAAGGTGTGAAAAAATTCTTCCTGAGTTTGTTCTTTGCCGGCTATAAATTGCATGTCGTCAATTAATAAAAGGTCAACGGTCCGGTACTTCTCTTTAAAGTGGTTGGTTGTTTTTTTAGAAAGGGAGGCAATAAATTCGTTTGTGAAAATTTCTGAGGTTGTGTACCCAATTTTCTTTTTAGGGTCTTTCTTTAATATCGCATTGCCGACAGCCTGCATAAGGTGAGTTTTACCAAGTCCGACCCCACCATAGATAAACAGTGGATTGTAGTTATTGCCGGGATCTGCCGCAACGGATTGAGCGGCAGCATATGCCAAGCGATTAGACGCACCAACCACAAAAGATTCAAAGGTTAGTTTTGGATTTAAATTAGTTTTAGTTGATTTTAAAGGCGTTTCCTCAAAAGACGAAGTATTTATTTTTTCATCGATGGAAATCGTTGGTTGAGAAGAGTTTTTTTTAAAAACAGCGGCCTTTCCGGATCCAACCTTATATTCTATCGATTGGACATCTCCTTTTAAAAGATCCGTAAAAGCGGCAAAAATTTCCTTGTGGAACTTTTTGCCCAGCCACTCTTGAGTATAGACGTTAGGAACGGATACCACAATCTTGCCATCATCCTGCGATAAAATGGAGGTATTTTTAAACCACGTAGCAAAATTGGCCTTCGAAAGCGTGATTTCAAGCTGACCCAAGACAGCCTGCCAAAGGTTTGTATTATCCATTCTCCCACCTCATTAGAGAACATTAATAACTTATCCACAAGTTAACTTTATGTTAGACAATTATCCACAAAAAAGCAAGCATTATCTAGAGGAGGAGCCAGGAAACAGAAACCAGTAAACATCTTTGTAATTAATTTGCTTTGAAACCGATAGTTTTTCTAAAACGCTTGTATTTTTTGTTTCCATTTTCATAATTAACTGATTCCTGATTCCTGATTCCTGATTCCTGATTCCTGATTCCTGATTCCTGATTCCTGATTCCTGATTCCTGATTCCTGATTCCTGATTCCTGATTTTTGTGGGTCAAATATCTTAATAAACAGGATCTATCATGAAACGAACTTACCAGCCGAAAAAAAGAAGAAGATTTAGAGTGCACGGCTTCCTAGAAAGAATGAGCACAAAAAATGGCCGAAACGTGCTAAAAAGAAGAAGAGCTAAGGGACGAGCCAAAATAACTGTTTAAATGTTAAAAAAGCAGCATAGAATAACTTCAGAAAAAGATTTCAAAAGGATTTACCAGAAAGGTAAATTCTTTAATATTGACGGAATAAACATTAGGTTTATGCCAAATCGACTTTCTTATTCCAGAGTAGCCATAGTTGTATTGAAAAAAGGAACCAAAAAAGCAGTAAAAAGAAACAAAGTCAAAAGGCAGGTTAGAGAAATTATTAGACTTATGTTTCTAAAAATAAAGCCTCGGTTTGATATAGTAATTACCGTTAAAATAGATCTTTCAAGCAAAAAATATCAGGAAATAGAAAAGTCTTTGCTCGAAGGCCTAAAAAGGATTAGACTAATAGATGATGAGAAAAATAGGAATAACATTAATTAATATTTATCAAAAAACGCTTTCGCCGGATCATGGACCGTTAAGAGGACTTTTTCCGAACGGGGCTTGTCGGTATCAACCGACTTGTTCGCAGTACACCAAAGAAGCAATAGAGAAATACGGCTTAACAAAAGGAAGCTTTAAGGGGGCATTAAGAATTTTAAGGTGCCATCCATGGGCAAAAGGTGGGGAAGATCCTGTTAGGTAAGTCAATCAGTTAAAAAAGTAGAGTAGTTAAATAGTTTTAATACTTTGGTTAACAAATTAACTATTTTACCAAGCAACTAAATACAAAGGAGCAAAAATGTTTGAAGAACTTTACAAAGTTATTTATAACCTTCTTATAGGTTTTTGGGCGGTATTTCCATATCACGATATGGGTCTGGCGGTTATATTTGCCACCGTTGTCATAAAGTTAATAATTTGGCCGGTTGAGAAAAAAGGCCTTCATTATCGAAGGGCTATGCAAAATATGCAACCGGAAATGATGAAGGTAAAAGAAAAAGCAGCCGGCGATAAGATGAAAGAATATAAGCTTATGCAGGAAATGCATAAGGAAAAAGGCGTCAATCAATTTACCGGCGGCTGCTTGCCTTTGTTTATCCAACTTCCTTTTTTGTTCGGCTTGTTTACTGTTTTTCAGTCTTGGTTGAAAAATCCTCAATATCTAAGCGAAAAAACCTACGGCTTTGTCCATAATCTTCCGTTTGTGCAAAAAGCAATTTCCGAGCCCTCTTTATTTCACCCGTCATTTTTTGGTTTAAACATATCCTTGCCGGGCAAGACAGGCCTAATATTCATGATTTTCCCAATAATTGCAGCCCTAATGCAGTACTATCAGACAAAAATGCTGATGCCAAAGGAAAATTTAGATGACCAACAAAAGCTGATGGCGCGGATGAATGTTTTTTTTCCGGTGATGGTAATTGCGTTCGGTTATAGCTGGCCTCTAGCACTATCTTTATATTGGATTGCTTTAAGCGGAGTGGGAATTGTAGAGCAGTTTATAGTCATAAAATCAGACGTAGAAAAAGAAGAGAAGATTATAGAATCAACAGCCGTAGAAGTAAAACCAAAAGCCTTAAAGCCCAAGAAGAAGAAAAAGAAGAAAAGATAAGATCAATTATCTTTTGAATTCAGCCCAGCTTTGTGCTAAAATATGCCCAGATAACGGCTTAATCTATGTTTGAAATATATTTATTCTATGCATTTATAGCTTTTTTGCTGACATATTTTGCCACGCCTATTGTAATTAGGGCGTCATATGCTATTGGGGCGTTGGATCATCCGGGGGTTCGGCGGATTCACAAGAAAGCGACTCCCAACATTGGCGGCTTGGCAATCTTTTTCGGATTTATAATGGTTACTATTTTTTCTCTGGAGCTTTCGAGGGAAGTTTTGGGGTTAATTTTGGGATCAACATTAATGCTAATTATGGGCTTTGTGGACGACATAGTTGGACTTAAAGCAATTCCGAAACTCATTTCACAAATAACCGGCGCTTTAATTTTAATTTATTTTGGAATAAGTATAGAGTTTTTAACTAATCCTACCGGAGCAACAAGCGTTTTTGCTTTGGGATGGCTGTCTTATCCCTTAACTGTTATTTGGATTGTCGGTATTACAAACGCCATTAATATTATAGATGGCATTGACGGCCAGGCGGCCGGAGTGGTGACTATTTCGGCGGCGGTTATTGCGGCGGTAGCGTTTTTAACCGGCAGGCCTCAAATTCTTCCACTTGCTCTTTATTTGGGGGCTTCAAGCTTGGCTTTCCTTAGATATAATTTTTTCCCCGCTAAAATTTTTATGGGAGACACCGGTTCCCAATTTTTAGGCTTTACGTTAGCCGGCATTGCCATTATTGGGACACTGAAATCGGCGGCTTTAATTTCCCTTTTAATTCCGGCCTTAGCGGTGGGAGTTCCTTTATTTGATACGGCGGCCGCCATAATTAGAAGGACCAAGAATAAAAAACCAATTGCCGTGGCCGACAAAGAGCACTTGCACCATTTCTTTTTAAATATGGGATACAATCAGCGCCAAGCTGTTTTAATTATGTACGGACTTAATACAATTCTGGGGTTATTGGCCATTATTTCTACGCAGGTTTCTAGCTGGCAGTCTGTAGTCTTATTTCTGATGGCAATTATTTTCATGATTTTTATAAAAACCGGTAAATTTAAAACAAAAAAGTCCACCAAGACAACTGTCAAAAAAAGTAGCGAAAAAAAGAACACTAAAAAACCCGTCAAAAAGGAGAAGAAAAAATGAAGTATGTTGTAGGCCATAAAAATCCGGACACCGATTCGGTTGTTTCCGCTTATTGTCTGGCTGAATTCTTGGGAGATGGGTATAAAGCGGCAAGAGCCGGCGAACCGAATAAGGAAACTCAATTTGTTTTTAAATATAGTAAAGCAGAAATGCCTGAGCTAGTTGATGCAAGCAAGGCCGATGCCTTTGTCTTGGTAGATCATAATGGAGATTGTCAGATACCAAAAGATGTTGATAGGGATAGAATCGAAATGATAGTTGATCATCATAAATTAGAAGGATTATCTTTAAACAGCCCTATCTCTATTAGGATAGAACCGGTGGGTTCAACCTCTACCTTGGTTGCCAAAATGTATTCCAAAAATAATATAGAAATATCGAAAGAAGTAGCGGCACTTCTTCTTTCGGGAATTATTTCCGACACACTTAAAATGACGTCTCCGACCACAACATCGGCAGATAAAGAAACGGCAAAAGAATTGGCGACTAAAGCAAGAATTAATATAGATGAACTTGCATCCGAAATGTTTAAAATAAAAAGCGACTTAACCGGCATGTCAATTTCTAAAGTAGTGGGTTCTGATTATAAAAACTTTCAAATGGGTAAAAATAAAGTAGGCTTTGGTGTATTTGAAACAGTAGATCCGAAACCGGCGATTAAAAAGAAAAAGGAAATAATAGCTGCTTTAACGGATTTAAAAAACAAGGAGGAGGTAAATTTAATTTTTTTTGGAATTGTCGACATAATTAAAACAATAACTTATCTTGTGATACTTTCTAAAGATGAGGCCGAGGTGGCCGAAAAGGGTTATGGAGGCAAAACAGAAGATAATATACTAAAACTGACGGGCATTGTATCCAGAAAAAAAGAAATGATTCCTCTGCTAGAAAAAGCACTAACTTAAAGCTCTAACCTTAGCTTAATTAAAGAGAAAAAATGTTTAACGAATTTGAAGTTACAATAAAAGCCCTAAAAAAAGATGAGGCCGTTCTGCTAACGGAAAAAGGTTTAGAATTTACTTATCCTTTGGTATTACTTCCATCAAAAGTTAAGGAAGGATCTAAAATTTATTTTTCTCTTTCGCGGGAAAGATTTTCCCGGGCAACCGAATTATTAAATAATCTGCTTTTAGGTAATGAAGAAGATTAATTATAAAGACAATTTAAATCTTAATTTTGCTGTCATAATTTTTATATTATCTTTGTTGTTTTTAATTGGCACTATTAATAACGGCAACCTAATTTTTAAAAATACTTCGGTGGCCGGCATTAATTTATCCGGAAAAAATAAGACGGAAGCAAAAAAAACGCTTCAAGATGCGGTTAAGAATTACGAAGGTTTCAAATTTGGCGACAAAACAATATTACCTCAGGAGGCAGGCGTTAATTTTGACGTAGAAAGCACTTTAAATAAAGTTTATTTTTATGGCCGGAATAGTAGCTTGCCGGTTGGTCTTTGGGAAAGAATGGCCGCTAATTTTACCAAAAGAAACTACGAGTTAGAAACTAAGATCGATGAAAAGCAGTTATCATCTTTTCTTTCTAAAAAAACAGATGATTACAACACTGCTTCCGAGGATTATTCATTGGCTTGGGATAACGGTCTAAAGATAAAGCCGGAAATACCGGGGAAAAGGCTGCTTATTACGGACACCAAAGAACAAATGCTGGAAAATGCCAGGTTCTTAAAAGACGACCAAGCTTTAAAAACAGAAACAGTAACTACAAATAAAAGTGTTAAGGATTTGGAAAGCGCAAACCTTTTTAAGCAGACGGAGTCTTCCATAACGGTTGTTCTTGATTCAAGAAAGTGGGAAATAAATCCGGCAACTCTTGCCGAGTGGATTATTTTTGAAAACAGCACTCAAAATGCCGGCCTATCAAGCTATATCTGGCCCTTTTTAAAGCCAACTTCTTTTAAACTTTCCCTTGACGATAATAAAATTAATATATTTTTGGAAAAAATCGCAAAAGAGGTTAATATTACGCCTCAAAATGCCATGCTGACAATTGTTGATGGAAAAGCGACGGTTTTTGCACCCTCAAGAGATGGATACATGGTAGATGTGGCGGATGGCAATTCTAAAATAAAAGATGCTTTTATTGCTGACGATCGAACGGCTAGTTTAAAGGTCAATAAGAAACCGGCCGAAGTTCGCGAGGATAATTTAAATAATTTGGGAATAAAAGAACTAATTGCTACCGGAACCTCAAATTTTGTAGGGAGCCCTTCTAACAGGGTACATAATGTTAAAAATGGCGCCTCGAAGTTTAGCGGTCTAATCATTGATCCGGGCCAGATTTTTTCCTTTAATAAACTTGTTGGGGCCGTCGATGCCTCCACCGGATATGTGGAAGGGTTGGTTATTAAGGACTTTAAAACCGTGCCGGAGTACGGTGGCGGCTTGTGTCAGGTATCAACAACAATGTTTAGAACCGCCTTAAATGCCGGATTGCCAATAATAGAGCGCTATCCCCATGCCTATCCGGTTCAGTATTATAGTCCGGTGGGAACAGATTCCACAGTTTATGATCCGAATCCCGACCTTAAATTTAAAAATGATACAGATGCTCACATTTTAATTCAATACAATGTCACCGGCACTATTTTGAAATTCGAATTTTACGGCACAAAGACGGCAAAAACTGTTAAATTTAGCGGCAACGAGGATGGGTCAGCGGCAGTTGATAGAGCGGAAAATTTAAAGCCAACGATTTTCGATCAGGACAAAAAGGGCAAAGGATCCTTAACCGCGCTTTGGTGGAGATTTATTTACGAAGGAAATAAGCTGGTAAGACAGGACAAATTTTATTCCGCATACGATTCACCAGATAAATACCCACACTAAAATAGTAATCAGGAACCAGAAACCAGGAAACCCTTCGACAAGCTCTCCTCGAGTCTGGTTCCGCTGAGGTCACCACTCGAAGTGAGTGACCTCGCCATTCGGTCTTTAAGCTCATGGTCGAAAGAGAGTCGAAGACGGGGGAGGCAATAAGCAAGAAGAAATGTCATTGCGAGGCCGTTAGGCCGCGGCAATCTTGTTGGAGCATAATCAAAGTCAAGCTGCAAATGCCAAACCTGTCTCGCTTTGCTTGCCTGTCTAGGCGCCAAGACTGGCCTGTCTCGTTGCCAAGGCGGACCAAGGCGGATAAAGCACCAAATTCTAATATCTAATCGCTAAACAATATCAAATGTTAAAAATTCAAAACACTAGAAATTAGACTAGTATTTCTCATTAGCAGGCTTTAGCGAGATAGGTGCTTAGAATTTGGGGTAGTTATTCTTTAGCGGCTTTTTTCTTCCCGAAGCCGTTCAGGCGGTATTTGTTGGCAAGGGCTAAACCAATTAGGGTGCCGAAGAAAGAGAACGAATGAAGGGTTGGATCAAAATTCAAAATTTTAACAACCGTGATATAAGAAACAATAAACCCTAAAATAATTACCAAAGTTAACATATTTGGATCCCGAGGTTTCTTATCTTTGGCAAAATAGTTAAAATAAACACCATAATAGATGATGGCCTGAAATAAGCCAAGGGCAAGCATTATGCCTACAACGTGGAAAATACTTAAGTTTCCTTCCATAACAACATCAGCCAAAGCCGCATTTAAAAGGCTTTCAAAAAAATACATATTGCCAAAAATAATAACCATGTAAATTGTGGCCAGAATTAAATATTCTTTGTAATTTTTTTTAAAAGAATCGGCTATTTCCTTAATTTCTTTTTGGGGATCTAATTTTTTGCTCATTTTTAAAAGCTCCTTTTTTTAATGATAGGACAAATTGTCGTCCTTTCGCAAGATAAATCTTTTAAAAAGGGGGCTTTCCCTTCGTATTTCTTGACATTTAAGAGCTAAACGGATAAAATTCCTTCAATGAAAACAAGGATCAGCCAGAAATTTTATTACTTTTGGTTTAGCTTGCAAGCCTAGAGCGCTGTAAGCGGTTTTACATTTAATGTAAGTTAAGGCCGGCCTACAAAGCGCGGGCTTTTTTGGTTGCACATTAATATTATAAATTTTGAATTTGTGGGAGAACGCAAAAGGAGGAATTGTTGCGATCGCGATTGTTAAAGCTAAAAAAGGCAAACAAATAATATTTAAGGAGTTGTGTTATGAATGCTTTAGATTTACCCAAACAGCGTCAAAATGTTATACAAAGCTGCCTAGATATAAGCGCTGTTGTTGATTTCGTAGAGAATTACATTAATCCTCAGGTATACTCAGGGATTTTTGTCTGTTTGCAGGAAGCGTGTTCATTTTTTCAGGAAGCCAGAGTTGGCGCCCAGGTAGTTGAAGGAGCGTCGTTCGGTCTTGGACAAGAGATATTGAGAGTGCTTAAAGGAGGTCAAGCTCAGAAACTACCATCAAAATGTTCCTTAATCTCGCTAGTTATCATTAAGACCGGCAAATTCTTTAGATCAGTGATTGACCTTGGTATTGTAAATGTCCGCCAGTTTGGACCACCTGAATTGAAAGAAGAAGAAGTACGGGAATTGGGCGACAAAATCCTCCAGGTGTATAGCAAGTACTTATCTAAAGGGTATTAAACGGCAACCCAGTATCGTATTTGAATTCTTCCACACAAATTTCTGGTAGCCCGCGTTATCAACCCTTTGGGCTACCAGAATTATCGTAAAGCGGTTTTAATTTTCAAAATAACAAAGAAGCTTGCATTTGGAATGAAAAATAGCTATTATGTGCCTAATGAAAAATCATTTAAATCAAAATTTTTATTACTTTTGGTTTAACTTAGAGGCCCCAGGCTTGTAAGCGGTTTTTTATTTAGTTAATAAAGATCAAGAAAGATAACCCGGCTTACAGGCGCGGGTTTTTTTGATTCTTTGGTACCTTGGACAATTGGTTGAAATTTTGAAATGGGGGGATTTGAGATGTTAAGCGGCAGGGGAAGAAAAACAAGCGCAGAGAAAGCAACGCTTTTATTTGGAGCGTTAAGGAGGTATAGGCTTGCTTTAGAAGA